>JAOZMU010000098.1 GCA_029934165.1 Bacteroidales bacterium | reverse complement strand
GACAACGATTTACTATTTGACTGAAAATCAGCAACAAACAGTAAATAATGGTATAAGTTAATCTTCGTTCTAAAGTCTTTTTTCGGCATGTTTTTGTATAATATTTATTAGGTTTTTTGTTCAACTTTTGATGAGTTTATCTGGTTTTTTTGAAATGCTTTTTTATAATTAATTCCTAAAAGAAATAAAACCAAAACATTAAGAAGTGCAAAAATATGAATTACAAATCCGGCTCCGATGGCTTCTGTTTCGGTTGTGCCAAGCAAAATAAGCCCAATTGCCCAAGAGCCTTCGGTTGTGCCAAAACCTCCTACACTTTTGATTGGTAGGATTATAAAAGCCATTCCGATTGATGAAACAAAAAGAATCTGGTAAATATCATAATCCATGTTCAGACCTTTCAGAATGGTTATGTAATAGCCAGCAATTAAAAAAATGCTAACAAGCGAGGCTGCTGTAACTTTCAGAATGAAAGCTGGTTGTGTAAGTTTTTGCCCGTTTTCTTTTATTTCTGCAAAAAGTTTTTTTAGTTTACCTATAATTTTTTTCATTATAGATATTTTTGATGCTAATGCAAATATTTTTTTTCTAGTTATAAAAAGAAACGCAAAAAATAGTGTTGCACATACAATAATATAATAGCTGTTTTTGAATTTAAGGGTAAAAAAACTACTCAAATCAAACACAACGTAAACAGAAACAAGAAAAAGCAAAACGGTGAGTCCCATAATAAAAAGACGGCTGATAATGAGGACAGATAGGCTTTTGCTCATCGCGACTTTGTCTTTTAGCAACAACGGAAACGATAGCTCGCCAAGGCTTGCCGGAATGACATGAACATAGAAATTGTGGACAAAATGAATTTTCAACAGTTTGAAATATCCAATATCATCGTCCTTGAAAAACAGCCACAGCACAAAAGTTCGGAAAAGGTATGCAGTTGCGTGAAAACCAAAGCCTATGAAGACAAATTGCCAGCCCACTTTTTGAATTGCGTTGTATATTTTTGCTGGCGATGTGAAATAAAACAGCACTGCCAATAAAGCAATCGTAAAAACAATTGATGCGATTAATGTGATTTTCTTTTTATTCACGATATTTGATGACTTTAGCGGGTGAGCCAACAGCAATGGCATAAGGCGGAATATCTTTCGTAACAACAGAGCCACCGCCAATGACGGCTCCTTTTCCAATCCGAACTCCTTTGTTTATTTGTACTCCTGCGCCAATCCAAACATCGTCTTCGATTACTACTTTTGCAACCAAATAGTCTTGTTTATAAACAGGGATTGATGCGTCCATAAATCCGTGTTCGTAAGTGTGAATTGTTGTTTGTGGAGCTATTCTTACTCCGTTGCCAATTTCTATTCCACCCAGAGCATGAATAAAACAGCCCTCGTTTATGGAACTATTTTTTCCTATTGAAAGATTTTGCGGAAAAAAAAACGTAACGCCATCTTTAATGTGTTTGCTTTTTAGCTTTTTGGCAAAACATTTCAAAATAAGAAAACGAAGAATGTTAGAAAACGGAAAAGACCAATATTTGAAAAGTCCATAGAATGAAAAAAACAAACCATGTTTGATATAATTTGAAGCACTGTACATTTTGCTTCGTTTCATTTTTGTTGTTTCTGCGGACATATTATTTTATTTTTTCAGGAATTTATATTGGTAAATATCATCTGCAAGCAAAAAATCAGAGTCTTTATAGAAAAAAGTTAATATCTGGTCGCAAATTTTTGTTGGAAAGAACGGAATTTTCTTTGCAAAAGAAGCCAACCCAAGCAAAAAACCGGCACTGACAGTTATTTTTAGTCGTTTGCGTGGGTGTTTTTTTTCTATTTCGCCCATGAACAGGTTGAAAAGAACTGGCTCTTGAAAGAAGGCAAATTTATTTTGGGCATAATCAGTATCGACGGCATGGAGCATTGCTTCCGCAAAAGTGCTTTTGCTGATAGGGAAAACCCAAGGTTCGTCTTTGCCAACGCGAAACGATATTGGGATTTTCTTTGCAATTTTAATCAACATCAAATAAGGACCGAGTGTTGGTTTGTTTTCCATAACTAAACCAAGAATAATCACTTTTGCACCTCTTTTTATAACAGATATAAGCGAGTCGTATTTGTCTTTTCCGTATTCGCTTTTGGTGTTGGGAGTTCCGCTTACAGACGAAACAAAAAACAGTTTTGCAGGATTGTCAATTGCGTGAAAAAGTCTGTCGATAATATTATTATTTTGCAGTTTTACTTCTTCTTTGTTTTTACCTCTAATCCATGCAAAATGAAACACTTTGTCAGATGCAAGAAGTGCATCGCAAAGGCTTTTGTCAAAATTTATGTTAAGGTCTGCTTTTATATTTTTGACTCGGCTGTCTTGCAGAAAAATTTTCTCATTAGCACGCTGAGAATGAATAAGAATCAACTCGTGCGAACTGTTTTGCAGGAAATGTTCTGCAACAAAACTGCCTAAATATGAATTTGCGCCTGTTATTGTTATTTTCATTTTTTTGTGCTTGTTGTTTTATTGTTGGTCAAACGAATTGTCAACTATTCTGGCAGCATTTGCCATTATTGTAAAAGTCAGCGAAACCGCTGGAAGTGTAGGAAAAACAGACGAATCGCAGACGTAAACATTTTTCATAACCATCGCTTTTTCATCAACAGGAATTTTCGTCCCGTTATACGGAAGTGTCGAAGCATAGTGCGAGTTAGATTTTTGCAAAAGTGGATTTATTGGAGGTATCCAAAAACCGTTTCTATTCAATGCTTTTTTCAAGCTTTTCATCATTCCTGAAACGATATTTTTATTTGCTTGTCTGGCGTAGGTAAAGTTTAATTTATTGTCTTTCAAGCCTATTCCATACGCTTGCGAGTGTTCGCCATGCACGTAAAGACGCGCCCAAAGTACTTTGTTTCTGCCGTACTTAAATTTCCATTTTATTAATTGCCATAAACCGTTAGGAATATTATAACGCCACATATAATCAAAGTTGGTGTAAACCAACGCTTGAGCAAAACGGTCTTTTTCTTTTTTTGGGTCAAGTCCAATGATAAGATTATTTATCGAAAGATGGTCTTCGCCATAATTTTTTATTCCATCGCAGTTGAAATTGAATATCGGAAAAACATAAACAGCATTATCTTGCATTGGTTCAGCCTGATGAATGCCTGTGCTACGCATAACGATTTCTGTTGTGTTTGGGCAACCTGCCGCTAAAAAAACTTTGTCGAAACCAGAAAATTTTTTCTCTTTGCTGTCTTGATTTGCGAAAACATTTCCGTTTTTGTCAACTTTTGTAACTTTTGCTTTTACAGTTGTAACATTCTTATTCTCAAGATATTGTTCAATATTGTGGTTGCTGCTATAAATAGAATCTTTGAAACAGCCAGCCAAACATTCGCCACAGGCTACACAACTACGTTTTTGGTTGGGGCGAGTTTCAAGCATACATCTATTAACACCTGTAAACACCTTATAATCAGTTTTGTCAGAGTTTGGTTTTTCAATTAAGTTTAACTTCTCAAAAGAACCTGTCATTTTCATTGGTGGTCGATTGACAAAATCATCTACAAAGTACTGATTCAGCCCATCTTTCGCGCCAGAAATTCCTGCTATGTCAGAAATTCGCTCATAATACGGCTTCATATCTTTAGCAGATATATGCCAGTCTGCAAACTCTTTGTCGGTGAATGGCAGTGCAGTACCGCCCCAGAAGTTCGTCAGTCCACCAAAATTTTCGCTACGGAATATTTTTTCTTTTCCATCAACCTTAAACTTAGGCAATGTGGCAGCAAAATTTGTTTTTGGGGGTGGAAATTTTATTTTTTGATTCTTTCTTATTGTTTTATATATATTGGTATAAAACACCGAAATCTCTTTTTTTGTTTTCAAGTCAGGGAGTTGTTTATCAAGAGGTTTCCCAGTTTCAAAAACAGTTATCTCAATGTCTTTACGGTTTACCAAAGAGCTCAAAACTCCTAACCCTGCGGCTCCTGTGCCTATTACTGCAACTTTTTCCATACTTATTTTTTAGAAGTTTTTTTGCCTTTTAACCCAATACGCATAAAGCCTAAACATGCAATTTTTTCATTACTCTACAAAAATATTGACTAATGTTTGAATTAACAAACTAAAGTAAAAGTCAATATTCCTGTAATTACAATAGTACTGCAATTACAGGATTTTGTTCAAAAAAACTATAACTTATTAATGATAAGTAAAATGAATTTAATAAAGTAAGCCATTAAAATTCCTAACTAAAACTAAATCAGGCGTAAGCAAAATTATTAATTATTAATTATTAATTTTCCATTACTAATCAGTTTTTGGGCGGCTTTCTGCTTGTGGTCGGTGCGTCTCCTTATGTTTTTTGCTCTTTTTTCCTACGATTTGATATTAATTAACAAAAAGAATTTTCGTTACCAATGTGTCTGTTCCGTCATCGTTGGAGCAAAAAACAATGTAAACTCCTGTGGCAGCGCGATTTCCGTCAAAATTTTTTCCGTTCCAAGTTGCTTGTCCACCTTTTGCTGTTGTTTCGTAAACTAAATTACCGCTTACATCAGTTATCTTTACATTTGCGCTTGTTTTTAATCCACGAATTGCAATGTCGCCGTAGTAATCTTCGCGTACTGGATTTGGAAATGCGTAAACATTGTAATACGTTGAATATCCTTGAGTTGTCTTTGCTTTGTATGAGATAAGACCGCCTTCGGTGGCAAAATAGACTTCGCCTGTTTGGTGATTTATAGAAATACTCAGAATATTATTCGATGGTAATGGGCTATTTTCTGTGTTGAAATGTTCTATTTGTTCTGTTCCATCTTCCGACATCAAAAAAACGCCGGCTTTTTCTGTGCCAAGCCATTTTTGGTTAGCACCATCAATGGCAATAGATGTAACAACCTCGCTATGAAGAAGATATTGCGCTGTTCCGCTTTCTTGTGTAATAATTTGTTGGGCATAAAAATTTTGTCCTGTGAAGACATTTCCTGCGTTATAATAGACAACAATTCCTGCCGTTGTGCCGAGCCAAATAACTCCGTTCAGGTCTTCGGCAATAGCATAAATATTATTATTTATCAGGCTTCCGTTTTCATCGCGGACACTAAATTTTTTTGTAATATCATCGCCAACCCAAATAGTGCCAGCACCTGGTGCGGTTTCTTGGGATTGATTTTCGAAGGCAAACAAGCCCGTACCACGTGGCAACACAACCCATTTGTGGTTATTGTCGGTTACGATAATATCGCCAACTAAATCGATGTTGTTCATTGCTGCGTTATACGGAAAATTTTCCCATGTGCCGTCTGTCTTCATAACAGAAATAGGCTTTGAGACCCCCGAATTGGTTATCCAAAGATTGTTTTCGCTATCGAAAGCCAAGCCCTGAATCCGCACATATTGTCCGGCTGTTTGCCCTATCATATTTTGCAAAGAGCTATTCGTCTCGTTGTACAGCGCAACAAATTCGCTGTTTTGAAACTCGACAAGACCCCCACCCCACGAGGCAGCAAAAATTCTTTCGGGGTCGTCGGGGTGCGCAACAACAGAAACAAAATCGCGTTTGGTTTCCAATTCGGGTATATCAGAGTTTATTTTTTTCCATTTTTTATTATCAAAAGAATTTAAGGTTACACGGTAAAAAAGATTATTCCAAACTGGGTCGCGAGCCCCTGCAACAGTCCATAATTTATTGTTAGACACGGTCATATCGTATGCGTATTTATGCGATGGACCATTCGGAAGGATTGTGTGTATGGTGCCGTAAGTGTCTTTTTTGTATAAACTAAGACCCTTACAGGCTATCCATAAATTACCCCTTTCATCGTAAATTGCATTTGCTGGCGACAAACCCCACCACGTAATTGTTTCGGCATTCAATTGTTTATCAAACACAATAACTGCATTGTGTTCTGAGACAACTAGCTTGTTTCCTGATACTTCTAACTTATTTGTATAGTGAATTTCGTCTGCAAAATATTCCCACGAATTATTTGCAGGCATGTATTTATACAGAGTGTCCTTTCCGGCTTCGGCATCGTCATAATTCATAACCAAATAACCATCAAATAGGCAAACAGTATTAAAATTAGAATTGTAATTTGGGATATTTTCAATTCGTTCCCAGTTGTTGTAATCGCTTAGGTTTGTTGCACTTGCATCGGCACGATAAATGCCTGTTTCTGTTGCAGCGTAAAAATGTGTTTCATCGTATGCCAAATCCATAACATTTACATTTTCGCCATTTTCGCCTATGTAGTAAGTGTCCGCAATTTCGTTCTTCGCAAGATTGATAACTACAATTCCAAAACCACACGACAAATACGCATATTCGCCCAAAAATAAAATGTCGTTTATGTTTTTGTTGCCCAAAATTGGCTTTAGTTTAATATCAGAAATATTAATAATTTCGTTATTTCTAATAAGATCAACGTTTGCATTTGAGTACGCAATAAGTAATAAATCATTGTCATGGCTATATTTTATGGTGCTAAATCCAGCATCAGATAAACCATTGATTTTTGATATTCTTTCAATAGAAAACTCGTTCAAATCGTAGCTATATAAGCTAACTGCAGTAGCAATATAAACCTTATTGTTGCTTATTGTCAACGCTTTACTCCTAATATATGGAAAATGACTGCGCCATTGTCCGAGTGCAATTTGGGCTTCTGACAAAAGAAAGGAAAAAAATAGAGCCGATAGAATAATAAATTTTATAAACTTCATAAAGATAAATAAAAATGGGTTAATGTTATTTTGTAAAAATATTATGTAAGTAAGTGTAAAAAAACAAACGCCATCTTTTCGATTGTTATTTGCCTGATAATAAACCAAATACAATTTCTAATTAATAGCACATTATGCTTATGTTGCGATTATCTTATTTGTATTTATAAAAAAACTACAACTTACAAAAATTTTCAGTGTTTGTTCATGAAAATTTGTCTGTTTTGTCAAACTGCTTGCTAAGGTCTAAGTCCTTACTAAAAAAATAAGGATTACCTAGCGCTAAAAAATAAGAATTTTATGCAATCTGAAAAGTAAATTATTTAACCTAACTTAGTATAAGTAAGTACTCTTACAAAAGTTCTTATTTTACTCGAATCTCATTTTTTCTGCGCCGTACTTTCCGACATTTTGTAATTATTTATCACTCAACATTTTTTCTGCAATCAACTTAAATAGTTTTTGCTCCTCGTCTGTAATCTGCTGTAACAATTCAATTTCGCATTGCTTTTTTTTGAAATTTATCTCTTCTTGCACTTGCTCACCCTCTTTTGTAATGCACAAAGTTATTGCCCGCCTGTCGGTTTTGTTTGCTGTTCTACAAAGATAGCCATGTTGAACAAGTTTCTCAACAATCCGGCTAACTCTGGACAAGGACAAACCCATTGCTGATGCTATTTCGTTGCTATTTAGGCTTGTGCAGTATTTTATTCGCGTAAGAAACTGATATTCCGACGTAGATAAATTAAGTTTCTGCATTATGCTTTGCTCAAGAGAATTACACTTCTCGCTAAGTTTACTTACGACTGAAATTATACTATTTTCCATTTTTTTTGAATAATGTTTTGCAAATATAAAAAATTATTTACTTTTGCACCAATCAATTAATGCTAGTAGCAAACACTATTAGCAGCATTCTTTCAAAAGCAATTACTAACTAATATTATACTATAGAATTATGAAAAAAACAAATTTCGATCCCCTTGTTTTTTTAGCCTCGCTTGGTGCAGGCGGCATAGCTGTAGCACCGTTTGTGTATTTTCAATACGCAAAATCGCATGGAAAAGGGCTAATAACATTCACCGAATTAATGGCAGGCAACTCTTCTGGTTTTGAGATGAGCATAAATGCTATACTAATGGGAGTTATGGTGCTATTTTCGGTTGTACACTTTGCACTCACCACAAAATATTTAGCACAACTTTTCCCGTGGTTAAAAAGCGTCTCGTACAAAAAACTTATGAGCGACCCGCTAAAAAACTCCGCCATACTTGCCCCTTTCGTCTCTATTGCCATGTCGATGAACATTGTAATCGGCGTAATGCGATTTTTCATTCCAGCAATATCAACAAATTTTCAGTCCTTGATGCTTCCCGCACTACTTTTTTGGCTAGTGATTTGGGCTTTGTTGATGAAAACGGAAATATCATTACTAAAAACTTCGTTCTCAAAAGAATTTGACATCAATAAAATAAGTTTCGGTTGGTTGCTACACCCGTTTGCGTTGTCCATGGTTTCTGTTACCGGAATGGGAATTGCAGCAATGGCAAAAAACCCCGACATTGCACACACCGCAGCTTTGACTTCAACTATCTCTCTTTCAATGGGTTTGTTTCTGTTTGCCGTAAAATTAATATCTGTGTTTACCAGTCATTTCAACCAAAAGGGAGTACCAGAACGTCAGTTTTTACCTAGCTTTTTAATCGTAGTTCCAATTATAACATTGTTTGCAATAACATTTTTTCGCTTAGGTCATTATTTTGAGCATCAATTTGGTTATCATTTCGATTCCTTATACGCATGGATTATATTGCTCGGATTTGCATTTCAAACATGGTATCTTATGTTTGGGATTTCGATGTTGAAGGATTATTTCAAAAAAGATTTTTTCAAAAAAGAATATTATGTTACACTTTGGGCATTCATTTGTCCATTCGTAGCCTATTCAGTACTAACTAGTTTCCTCTATAAAGTATTTGTTCCAGCATTTGCAATCGAATTAATTATTTTAGCATCTCTTTTTGTTGCCGTTACAATGTATGGTTATGTTTTCCAAAGATACGCCAAATTTTCGGCAGAAGAATTCAAAATGCAAGTTGCTGCACAAAAGGCTAAGTAATGGAAAATTAATAATTAATAATTTTGCTTACGCCTGATTTAGTTTTAGTTAGGAATTTTAATGGTTTACTTTATTAAATTCATTTTACGAAGTAATGGAAAATTAATAATTAATTTTCCATTACTAAGGTTCAAATAATTATCAAAATAATTGTATAAATCGACATCGCCAAAACGAACCAAAAAATCAATATCACTGTTTTCTGTTGCCGTATTTTTTGCATACGAACCAAAAAGATACAAATTGACAACCGAATATTGCAGGCATACTTGGCTTATTTGTTCCTTGTCTATATTTATTGACTCAAGTTTCTGACTTCAATAACACCTTGAGTATCAAGTTGTTGTAGATGC
>JAOZMU010000097.1 GCA_029934165.1 Bacteroidales bacterium | reverse complement strand
ACGCCTTTGTAGCAAGCGGTTTGACAAAACAAACAAATTTTATGAACAAACCCTGAACTTAAATATCAACATAATATTTTTTAATGCCCTACACTTTTTAATATTGAGATAACGATTTACTATTTGGCTGGAAATCAGCAAATAATGATATAGGTTAATTTAATCTTCGTTCTAATAAATAGCACCATGTGCTTAAAACAATAAATATATGAAATTTGTACTTAAATGCAAAGAATGTAAACACGAAATCCCGAATTTTCAAAAATGGTTCGAGGTAAAACAAGCGTGTCCAAAATGTGGTAGCCATCAGGCAGATGTCGTCTATCTTGACGAGATGAAAGGAGTCAAAAAACTTGTTGATAATAAGACTGTTAAACCAGATTCTGTTTGGTATTATTTTGACTATTTGCCTCTAAATAATCAAAAAAACATTGTTTCTGTTGGCGACGAAGGCGTTGTGCCAATTGAGAAATGGGACTTTTTTGAGAAATTTGCCAAAGAAAAATATGGATTAAACATCAAAGTTTATGCCCATAGAAATGATAGGCATATTGCAACAGGAACGTTTAAAGACTTAGCAGGAACTGTCGTTGCTAGCGTATTAAAAGAAACTGGGGTTAAAAATTACGTAGCTGCAAGTACAGGAAATATCGGTGTAGCATATTCGCATTATTTAGCAAAAGCAAGAATATCTCTATCGGTATTTATTCCGAATACTTCGCTGAAATCTCAGGAGGCAGAAATTGGCTCATTCGGACAAAGCGTATTTAGAGTTGACGGAGATTACGCGGCAGCTAAAAAAATGGCTAAGGATTTTGCTGCCAAACACAACGTAATTCTTACTGGCGGAAATTTTGACCCAATGCGCATAGAAGCGAAGAAAACAATGGTTTATGAGTGGCTGCGCGTTATGCCCTATTTCCCGACTGTTTTCATGCAGGCGATTAGCGGAGGTTCTGGACCACTGGGCATTGCAAAAGCAACCGAAGAGCTTGCGCCGTTGAATTTATGCAAAATGCCACGTTTTATTCTTCCTCAGCCGCACCGTTGCGCACCAATGGCAGAAGCATGGAAAACAGCTAAAGCTGAGAACTTTCCGGAAAACTGGGAGGCAAAATATCCTGTTTACGAAAATCCTGAAACAACGATTGAAACACTTTCGACAGGAAACCCAACTGCATATCCGGCGTTGGCAAAAGTTGTCAAAAAAAGTGCCGGCGAAATAATTTCTTGTCAAGAAGAAAATGCAATTGACGTAACAAGACTCATTGCTTATGAAAAAAACGTACGCATTGGTCCGGCAGCGGCAATAACAGTGGTTGGTTTCTTTCAGTCGCTTCGCGATGGTTTAATCGTTGATGGTGATGTAGTTATGCTAAATATTGGCGAAGGCGTTTCGCGCTCGCATAAATACGTTGAAAAACTTAAATACTCTTCGCAGTTTGTTTCCAAATTAGATGATGCCAAATTAATGGACAGAAATTCGTACCGCGAAAAATTATGGCAAGCCGTCGAAGCTATTTAAAAAAGTAAGTTCGTAAAAATAATCGACACTTTAATAATTATTATTAGACTGAATTTCAATATTATAAGTACATTCACAAAAGTATTTATCCGGCATAAGCCAATTTTTAATTCACTAAGTAATGGAAAATTAATAATTAATAATTTTGCTTACGCCTGATTTAGTTTTAGTTAGGAATTTTAATGGCTTACTTTATTAAATTCATTTTTACTAAGCATTAGGTTTTTAAAGTTTAATTTAAGAACCTAATGCAAAATTTTTATTCGATGCGATATTTTATTGAATTGGCATACAATGGTTCTGCGTTTCATGGGTGGCAAATTCAACCTAACGCGAATACCGTTCAAGCAGAATTGCAAAAAGCTTTCTCTATTTTTTTAAAAACTGACACTGCGATTATTGGAGCTGGTCGCACGGATACTGGCGTACATGCAAAATATTACGTAGCTCATTTTGACACAGAAGCCGTGATTGCAAACACAGATGAGTTTTTATTTCGTATAAACCGAATATTGCCACAGGAAATTGTTGTCAACAGTATTTTTCAATCTGCCAGCGATGCAAATAGCAGATTTACAGCTATTTCGCGTTCTTACGAATATCATATTTCTACAAAAAAAGACCCTTTCAATCAAGGGCTGGCTTGGCACTTTACACGCAAACTCGATGTGGATTTGATGAACGAAGCCGCTCTTTATTTATTTGACCATAAGGATTTTACAAGTTTTAGTAAGCTGCATACGCAGACAAAAACAAATAATTGCACTATTTATCGGGCAGAGTGGTGTAAATACGATGGTTTGCTTGTTTTTCACGTCAAAGCAAATCGCTTTTTACGTAATATGGTTCGAGCAATTGTTGGAACTTTGATAAATGTTGGGCTTGGAAAAATCCCACCAATTGAAATTAATAATATCATTGAACAAAAAAATCGTAATATCGCAGGATTTTCTGTTCCGGCGCATGGATTGTATTTAACAAACATTGAATATCCGAGCGGCACTTGGTATTAACTTGTCATTCAAACTCTTACACACAATTATTATAAACTATTTTAAGCAAAACCTTTGAATAAATACGAGCAAATACTGACAAAATATTGGGGCTACAAAAAATTTCGTCCTTTGCAAGAGGATATTATTGTAGCGGTTGCCGAGGAGAAAAAAGACGCTTTGGCTCTTTTGCCTACGGGTGGCGGAAAATCAATAATTTTTCAGGTTGCTGGTTTATCGTTGGAGGGTATTACTCTGGTTATCACTCCATTAATAGCATTAATGAACGACCAAGTTGCAAATCTCCAAAAAAGAAAAATTAGTGCTGTCGCTATTCATTCGGGTTTGAAAAAAGACGAGATTAAGTACGCGCTAAATAGGTGTATTTATAGTGATGTTAAGTTTTTATACCTATCGCCAGAGCGCATTAGCTCCCCTGTGTTTATTTCGAGGCTTCCGTATCTTAAAGTTGCGCTTATTGCCGTGGACGAGGCTCATTGCATTTCTCAATGGGGCTACGATTTTCGCCCATCGTACTTGCAAATAGCCGACTTGCGAGAAAACATCGAATATCCAGTTCCGTTTTTAGCACTTACGGCAACAGCTACTAATGAGGTAGTTACAGACATTCAAGATAAGTTGCAATTTCAAGAAAAAAATGTTTATCGGAAGAGTTTTCAGCGAGAAAATATTATTTATATTGTACGGAAAGTTGATGATAAACTTGAGTATTTATTGAAAACAGTTTCGCGACAACGCGAATGTGGGATAATATACGTCCGCAATAGAAAGAAGACACGAGAAATAGCCATAAGACTAAATCAAAAAGGAATTAATGCAGATTTTTACCACGCTGGTTTGACAACAGAAGCCCGCGAGCTAAAACAAAAACAGTGGACGGAAGGAAGTATGCAGATTATGGTGGCTACCAATGCTTTCGGGATGGGAATTGATAAATCTAACGTTAGATTTGTTGTTCATTTCGGATTGCCAAATTCTATTGAAGCATATTTTCAAGAGGCTGGTCGGGCAGGGCGAGATGAGAAACCGGCTTATGCAGCTCTAATTTTCAGTAACTTAGACATTACTAATGCTTATAAATCTGTAGATGTAAATTTTCCCGAACGAAATTATATAAAAAATACGTATAACGCTCTCGGAAATTTTTATCAGCTACCGATAGGCAGTGGAAAAGGTATGGTGTTCGATTTTAACTTGCTTGACTTTTCTTCTCGGTATAAATTTCATGCGCTAACTGCCTACAATGCAATAAAATACTTACAATATGAAAGCTATCTCGAATTGACCGACAAGGTTACTACGCCTTCCCGAATAAAGTTTATTGTGAGCAGAGAGGATTTGTATAGATTTCAGGTTTCAAATGCTAAATACGACTTTTTTATAAAACTACTTTTGCGTAATTATACTGGCGTATTCGGTGATTACGTAAAAATCAACGAAAAACACCTTGCGCGAATAACAAAATCATCATTTGACGTTGTTTATCAATACTTGATTAGGCTTAGTAGTAGTAAAATTATTAACTATATTCCGTCTAAAAGAACTGCATTGCTTATTTTTACAGAGGAACGTCTTAGTAATCAGTCTCTTCAATTGCCTAAAGCAAATTATGACGAGCGCAAAAAAAGATATTCCCAACAAATTGAGGCGATGATTCAATACGCAACAGGCACAGCAAAATGTCGCAGCCTATCTCTTATTGCGTATTTTGGCGAAGACAATGTCCGTAGGTGTGGCACTTGCGATGTTTGCCGCCGACGTAATAAACTTGGGTTGAGCAAATACGAATTTGATATTATTCTTAAAGAAATAAAACTACTACTCCGAAGCCAAACACTCAGTATATCAGAGATTTACGAGGTTGTAAAATACGATAAAGAAAAGATTGATAAGGTAATTGGGTGGTTGAAGGAAAATAAAAAAATAGAAACTACCGAGTCGGATTTACTTAGATGGTGTACTTGATTTTTGAAATCACTGGTATTTATATTTTATTCGTAAATATCACTCTTTTTGCAATAGCTGTTTGTACCAATCCTCTTGCCAACATAAACGCAAGCATTGCAATCCAAAGTCCGTGATTTTCGTAATGCGATGTTGCTATTATATAAGCAGGTATAAATATCAATATTGTGGCAATTAGCATACTATTTCGCATTGCAACGGCTGCTGTTGCACCAATATAAATGCCGTCCCAAAGAAAGGAAGCAAAGCTGAGAATTGGAATTAATGACACCCAAACTAAGTAAGGCTCAGACTGTTGCAGTATTTTGATGTTGCTCGTCATTAGGCTCAAAATCCACTCGCTACCAAAGGCGTATAAGATTGTAAATAAAACGCTTACAGCAATTCCCCATCCAAATAAATAACGCACAACCAGACCGAGCTGCTTTTTTCCTGATGCACCAATAAATCGTCCTGTGAGAGCTTCGGCGGCATAGGCAAAACCATCCATAAGATAAGAATAGAAAAACAAAAACTGCAATAATAATGTATTGACAACCAATATTGTATCTCCTTTTGAAGCGGATTTTGCAGTGAAAAATGTAAACACAAATATCAAGCACATTGTGCGTATAAATATATTGGCATTGACACTAAAAAACTGGTGAAGTTTATCAATCTGAATGACAGATTTTGCGTAATAATATTTGAATAATTTATAATAATAACGACGTAACAAAACAACAGAAACACCCAAACCAAGATACTGAGCCAAAACTGTACCAAGTGCTACACCGTCAGATTTCATTCCGAAAACAAAAATAAATATAATATTTAAGCATAAGTTTAACATATTGACAACCAGACTTATAACAAGCGGTGTTTTTGTGTTTTGCATTCCTGTCCACCAACCGTTGAGTGCAAAAAGTGAGATTGTTGCTGGAGCAGCCCATATCCTGATGTAAAAATACTCACTTGCAAAACGTTCTACTTCGGCGGTTCCATCGAGCCAGTAGAAAGCGATTTTCGCAATTGGCAATTGTAATAAAATGAGTGCCAAACCGGCAAACAACGCTACAAGCAACGCGCGACTTAACGTATGTATTGCATCATCAAAACGTCGACTGCCAAAAGCCTGCGCTGTTATGCCTGTTGTGCCCATTCGTAAAAAACTGAAACTCCAGTATAAAGTATTGAAAATCATGCTGCCCAGAGCAACAGCTCCAAGATAGATTTCTGATTCGAGGTGTCCTAAAATGGCTAAATCGACGATGCCAATGAGCGGAATTGTGATATTAGATATGATATTTGGTATCGCTAAGTTGAGTATTTTTTTGTTCATTTCTATGTACTGTGGAAATGTCGAATTAAGAACTATGAAGTTTTTTGTTTTACGTCGATACCAACTCGATATTAAAATAAAATAAGCTGCTTTTTACTAAGCTCATTATCTAAACTGCGCGCGTGTCCATCTGTTAGTTTGTCAAGTTTTAGCCAGAACGATTTTCCGTGTCCAAGTTCGGTTCGATGCGTCAGTTCGTGCAAAATCACGTAGTCTTGCAGATGTTTTGGCAACACCAGCAAATGTAACGAAAGGTTAATATTTCCCTTCGAGGAGCAACTGCCCCATCGAGTTCGCATTTTTTTTATTGTCAGTTTATTGAACGAAATTTTGTGCTTTTCCGAAAAAAAACGCAAGCGTTCGCCTAGCTCAATTTTAGCAGAATGGCGTAATAACTCGGACGTTACCCATTTTATCGCAATTTGAGTTTCGGCGTTGTTGATGTCGTAATTTTTGGGGACTAAAATACGATATTCTTCGGTATTAGAATTTCCAGAAACTCGCTGAATATCAGCTCTTTCGATAATTAGTTTTCGCGTGCCTAATTTTAATTTTGTTTCTTCGTTCCAAATGTCGGGAAAAGAATTTTTTGCCGACATTTTTTTATAAGTATTGATTAGCCATTCCTTTTGGGTTTCCAAAAATGCTCGTCCTTTTGAAAGGCTGATTCCTAACGGCATAACAACTATTGTTTCATTTTTTTTCTCTACTCTCAGAATTAACCGTTTTGCCCTTTTGCTTTGTTCAAAACGAATTGTGCCAAGTTCTTCCAAATAGATTTTCTGTATAAGTTTTCTACTCATAATTATAACGTAATTTTTATTGTGCCATTATTTGCAAACATACTGTTTTTCAACATAAAAACAGTATTCAAGTTACTGTTGCAATTCAATTGTTTTTCGTAACTTTGTTTAGAGTAAAATAAAAAAAATAACTTAGTCCAATAAATTTTGTAACATGAATATTATCAGACGTAAGCCAATTTGTAATTCACAGTGACTATTTTTGATAGTCTTAACCAAAATTTAATTATTATGAAATTCAAATCCTTCAAAACAAAGTTAACTTTATCAATAAGCATTGCAGCAATAGTAATCTATGGTTTCATAATAACATATTCTGTTGTTAGTAGCCGACAAGCTGCAAAAGAGAATGCAGGGAGTGAAATGCTGCTATTGGCGGAAAAATACGGAATGGAAATCGTTGCAGAAATAGAAATTGCCTTAGATGCAACACATACATTGGCTAGTGCTTTTTCGGCTCTGACGTTTGATACGCGCGAAAATCTTGGGCGCGATGCAATTAACGGAATTTTGAAACAGGTACTTAACGACAATCCAACTTTTTTGGGGGTATGTACACTTTGGGAGCCAAATGCTTTTGATGGGAAGGATTCCAGTTTTGTTGGGAAAACCGGGCATGATGAAACAGGGCGATTAATTCCTTATTGGACTAGGGGAAAGGATAATACATTCAGTTTACAGCCTCTCGAAGGTTATACCGAAGCCGGAATTGGCGATTATTATTTTATTCCGAAAAAGACCTTAGAAGCTGCTCTGTTAGAGCCATATACTTATCCTATCAATGGAAAAGATGTGCTGATGACGTCGTTAGTTATGCCTATAATAATTGATGATTCCTTTATGGGAATTAATGGTATAGATTTTACGATTGCTTTCATACAAAGCCTTGCTATGAAAGCAAAAGCCGAGATTTACGATGGAAATGCCGAAGTTGCTGTTTTGGCAACAAGAGGGACTTATGCCGCAAACACAATGGATTCGTTGTTGGTTGGGACAAGCATTGCAAAAACAGGGCAGGCGAAGGCGTTATTACAAATTGCTAAAATAGAAAGAGGCGTAACAGAAAAAATTGTCGAAGATGACATTCTCACCGTTTTTGCGCCAATCTGGATAGGAAAAACAAAAACGCCTTGGCAGATAAAGGTTTCGGTTTCAAATGATATAATTCTAGCAGATGCAAACGTAAAAATGTGGATAATGATTCTTTTTGGTCTGCTTTTGATGATTGTTTGTATTGGTGTTATTTATTTTATTATTGATAAAATTAGTCGCCCACTTAACGATTTGGTTATCAAAACAAAACAAATAGCTAGTGGCGATTTGAGCGTTCGCGTACATTCCACACAAAACGATGAAATTGGGCAGCTGGCAAACGCCTTCGACTCAATGGTTGTGCGTCTTCGAGACATCATCAAGTCGATAACATCAAATATCAACAATGTTCGTAACGGTAGCGGGCATATCTCTAAAAGTGCCGAACAAATAGCCCACGGGGCAAACGAGCAAGCTTCTGGTTCTGAGCAAATTAGTAGCTCGACAGAAGAAATGGTTTCTGCAATAAACCAAAATACCGAAAATGCTATTGTAACACAAAAAATCGCTAAAAAAGCCGAAAAAGGAATCATCGAAGGACAGAAGGCAACAATAATCACTTTGGAAACGATGCGAAACATTCACGATAAAATATTTATTATTAATGAATTAGCAGAAAAAACCGACCTGCTGGCAATCAACGCAGCCATTGAGGCAGCACGTGCTGGTAAGTACGGAAAGGGTTTTGCCGTGGTTGCAACCGAAGTGCGCAAATTAGCAGAAAATAGCCAAAGTGCGGCAAGCGAGATTGTCGAGTTGGTAAAAACTAGCGTCCGCATAGCCGAGAAAAATGGAGCTATTTTCAATGAGATTGTCCCAGATGTCCAAAAAACAGCAAGTTTGATACAAGAAATTGCCGCAGCAAGCGTAGAGCAAAACACAAACGCAAACCAGATAAACACAACAATTCAGGAGTTTAGCTCTGTTGTACAGCAAAACTCGGATACGGCAGAAGAGTTATCGACAAGCGCAGAACAACTTTCGGTACAAAGTCAAGGATTGAAAGATGCGATTGGCTATTTTCATATAGATAAAAACAAAAAAGAAATTAATCAAATTCAAAACCAAGTAATGCAATATATTAACGAGGCATTCAAAAACATAAAAGGAAAAGACATTGGCGATTTTGACATTCAATTTACACCTAAGGAAATAGAAAAAATAGAAAATCCCACAAAAACCGATGATACAAATATAGAACCACAAGAATCATCGACATCTGGAATAAATATAGATATGGCAAACGAAGGCGGGGACGATGAATACGAGAAATTTTGACTTGTGTTCACTACTGTCAGTGTGGCTTCAAGTTATACTGTTAGTAACTTAAATATTTTACTGTTTGATGTTTCGGTTTTCGCTCTCTAAAAAATAAAAGCAATTCAATTATTTGCTTGGTTCTAATTTCTTATTTTGTATCTTTGTTTAAGGTCAAAAATATAGCTTGGCTTGTTCATAAAATTTGTTTGTTTTGTCAAACTGCTTGCTACAACGGCGTTTTGCGGCAGGGA
>JAOZMU010000006.1:20603-26584 GCA_029934165.1 Bacteroidales bacterium | reverse complement strand
GTTTAAGTTCCGATGGTTCGGTAGTGGCTATTGGAGCTACTGGTAATGATGGAAATGGTTCAAATGCGGGTCATGTTCGTGTTTATACAAACAATGCAGGAACTTGGGAACAGGTAGGAGTAGATATTGACGGAGAAGCAGTAGATGACTACTCTGGCGAGTCAGTAAGTTTAAGTTCCGATGGTTCGGTAGTGGCTATTGGAGCTACTGGTAATGATGGAAACGGTGCTGATGCTGGTCATGTTCGTGTTTATCAAAACAATGCAGGAACTTGGGAACAGGTAGGATCAGATATTGACGGAGAAGCAGGAAATGACATCTCTGGCTCGTCAGTAAGTTTAAGTTCCGATGGTGCTGTTGTTGCTGTTGGAGCTATTGGAAATGCTAATAGTGCTGGTCATGTACGAGTTTTTGGAATTGTGCCCCCCGGAAATGCACTAAGCTTTGATGGTACTGATGATGTTGTAAATATTCCCTCACACGCAGATCTTAATCCCGCTTCAATTACCTTAGAGGCTTGGGTAAATCCTACAACAGTAAAATGGCAAGGACTTGTACAAAAAGGGGAGGCTTATGGTATAAGGTTCATGAATACAGGCGGAATTGATTTTATGTCTGGAGGTATCACTGTTGGAGTTCCTAATGATAATACTGATTTGTATTCTGCTGGAGTTTGGCAACATGTTGCTGTTACTTTTGATGATGCAAGTGATCTTTTTAGTTTTTATGTAAATGGAGTTTTGATTGGCACTAAAACTTGGGCTGGCTCACTTGGAACAAATGCAGATGAATTAATAATAGGAGATCAATCAGATGCAGGTGCTAAATTTGAAGGTATGATAGACGAGTTTCGGGTTTGGAATGATGTTAGAACAGAAGCAGAAATCCAAGACAATATGTATAATGTAATTGCCCCGGCTTCTGAAACAAATCTTGTGGCATATTATAACTTTGATGGAACAAGTGGAACTACACTTACAGATAAAACTGCAAATGCACACGATGGAACGCTCACAAACATGGCTGGTACAGAATGGACAGAAAGCTACGCAATGGTTGTGCCTATTCCAACTGCTGCAACTAATATCTTATCAGATGGTTTTACAGCAAACTGGGATACTCCAGAAGTTGGAACAGCTGAAAGCTATGTCCTTGATGTGTCTGAAAGTGCAGATTTTAGCACTTTCGTTGCTGGCTATGAAGAGTTAAACGT
This sequence comes from Bacteroidales bacterium, assembly GCA_029934165.1. Taxonomy (GTDB): domain Bacteria; phylum Bacteroidota; class Bacteroidia; order Bacteroidales; family JAOZMU01; genus JAOZMU01. The sequence continues at coordinate 25,371 of JAOZMU010000006.1, read as the reverse complement.
AGGAAACGTATTAACTTACGGTGTTACAGGGCTTACCGGAGGTACTACCTATTATTACAGAGTGCGAGCCGAAAAAGCAAGTGTTACGGGAACTGGTGGTATTTATGGAGAAAATATTGACGTAATAACAACTTTAGCAATTGTATATGTTACTCCAACAGGAGACGGAACTAATAGTGGTGACTCTTGGACAAATGCCTTGCCTGCTGACAATCTATGTAATGCCATGCATTCAGCAACAGGAACTACTGAGTTTTGGGTAGCAACAGGAACATATTATCCAGCAACCGATAAAACGAACAATGCATCACCTTCAAATAATAGAGATAAAACATTTTTTATTCCTTCGGGTGTAAAATTATACGGTGGTTTTGCCGGAACTGAAGCAAACATTGGTGATAGAACAGATTTTGCCGAAGGAGGAGTTAATGAAACTATTTTGAGTGGCGACATCGGAACTATTGATGATGAAACAGACAATAGCTATCATGTAGTTTATTTTGAATATGTTTCAGAACAAACCGGAATTGATGGTTTTACAATAACAAAAGGATATGCAGACGGAAGCTCTACCAGTTCTTATAGAGGAGGAGGAGTTTTTAACGATGGCTATAATACAGGGAATCGTAGTAATCCTTTCATTATTAACTGTACGATAACAGATAATAAATCAAAATATAATGGAGCCGGAGTTATGAATAAAGGAACATCAGGTGGAGATGCAAGTCCATATTTTGAAAACACTTCTATAATAAATAATTCCACAATTATTTCCGGAGTCGCAGGAATATGTAATGATGGAGGTTCCGGAGGAAAATCAAGCCCTACATTTTTGAATTGCAATATTAGTAATAATCGAACAAATCAAAATGCGTACGGAGGGGGAATACATAATAAGGCAACAAATTTTGGGGAAAGTAGTCCTGTTTTCACAAATTGTATAATAAGTGGAAATTACAACGGCGGCACTTATGGTGGTGGAGCTATATATAACTGGGGAAATAACGATGGAATTTGTGCCCCAAAATTTATTAATTGTCAAATAACAGGTAACTTCAGTTCTGACGAAGGCTCTGCTATGTTTAATAATAATACTGACGGTATAGAAATTATTAATACAACAATATCCGGTAATTCAAGTACTTATGTGGATGATGCTGCAATATATAATATGTCGCCGGTAGGTCAAGTAATAACTAATTCAATTATATGGGGAAATGATAATTCTATTAAAAACAGTTCAGGAACTCTAACTATCTCATATTCTATCATAGAGAATAGTGGTGGTAGTAGTTCGTGGAGTACTTCTTTTGGTACTGACGGTGGAAATAACATAGACGAAGACCCTATGTTTAATACTTTAATTGATTATAATAATGCTCCTACTGTTGCAGGCGATTTTCATTTAAGCCCTTGTTCGCCGGCTATTGAAGTAGGAACTCTTGCAGGAGCACCTACCGAAGACATAGAAGGAACTACAAGAGTTGGCAACCCTGATATGGGAGCTTATGAAAATACTGACCCAGCAGGCTTATACGTTTGTTCACATACTCCAACTACTGATGAAACAGGTGTATTAATAAATTCGGATATAGTTGTAAATTTTAACCAAGAAATAAATAGTTCAACAATTCCCGTAAATTTTACAGTAGTCGGTTCAGTAAGTGGAAATATTTCAGGTTCTTTTAATTATGCTACCGAAGTTGTAACATTTAACCCAACTTCTGATTTTGCATACAATGAAATAATAACTGTTACAATTACTACAACCGTAGAAGGAACAGGAGGAGAAGTATTAAACCAAGATTATACATTCAGTTTTTATATACAGATGATACCACCGCCCGGCAACGCCTTGTCTTTCGATGGCTCTGATGATTACATTGATTGTGGCATAGAAATAGACCTTTCGGGCGAATCTTTCACTTTTGAAACTTGGGTAAAACATACATCAACAGGAGTAGAAGAGACAATAATTACCATCGGCGACCCAACTTCTATTTATATGCTTGCCGAATTAAACTTTCAGGCGACTGGAGATATTATGTTTAGCTTTGGTGGCGACAATTTAAGTGTTGCTGCATCTTTCGCCGATACAAAATGGCATCATGTTGCTGGTACTTACGACGCATTGACCAACACTCGTAAATTATACATTGATGGAGTACTTCTTGGTAATGATGCACCGCTTGTAGATTATTTAGGGTATGGGAATTTATACATAGGAAAAAATCCGACAACGGCAAATAATTCTCTTTCCGGAGCTGTTGACGAAGTTCGTATTTGGAACTCGGTAAGAACAGAAACAGAAATAAATGATAATATGGTTGGAACAATTTCTCCCGACCATGATAATCTCTTGGCATACTATCGTTTCGACCAAGGAAGCCCAAATGCCGATAACACAACCTTAGAGTTGCAGGCGGTAGATATGAGGCATAATAATGATGGGGAATTGACCAATTTTGCCATGACAGGCGCAACCTCAAACTATATTGACGGCGGCACCTCTCTCCCACCTGTTGTTTCAACAATAGATATTTCGACGACTGATGACATTAATTTTTCTGTCGACGGCGAAATATTCGCATTAGGCGGAAGCCCAATCACTGAGCATGGAATTTGTTACTCGAAAGATACTTATCCAACCGTGTTTAGTTCAAACGAAAACTTAGGCTTAGGTACTATTGGTGCGTTTTCTGCAAATTTGAACAATTTGAGACGCAACTCTACATATTTAGCACGGGCTTATGCCATTAACTCTACCGACACAACATACGGCGAAGTGTTTTCTTTTAGCACCGAAACATATTATCCTAATGGTAATTGTCTGTTTTTTGATGGGCGTGATGATAATTTCTCACATAATAATTACTTGGATTTCAACGCAGTGCCGATAACTGTCGAAATGTGGATAAATCGTACTGCGGTAGGAAACGAACAAATGTTATATTATATTGATGGAGATTTAAGTTCGTATAATTATCTGACTGTTTATTTTGATAGCGATAATTTATTGAACGTAGATTATTATGATGATTTACTGGTAACAACCAAAACTTTCACAAACACTAATGAATGGCATCACCTTGCTATTGTGATAAACCCAATTACCGACAAACGTAAAATTTACTGGGATGGTGTTTTGATTACTTCCGATACGCCATCTAACGATTTTAATGGGCAAGGACATTTAAAATTTGGACGATGTTATGATTTTGAAGACTTTGATGCCTTTTATGGAAAAATAGACGAAGTAAGGCTCTGGACAAAAGAACGTTCGGAAACCGAAATTTCTGATAACATGTACGGGCATGTTACGCCATTTCATGACGATTTGGAAATTTATTATCGCTTCGACCAAGGAGAACCAGGAGGCTCAAATTGGAACGAGCGAAATTTAATTGATTATTCATTAAACTGCACTCAGACTATTTTAACCAGTTTTAGTTTATCAGGAACAAAATCAAATTATGCGTATAGTGGCAACGATTACGCACCAATTCTTGGGAAGTTTGAGAATACTACTATTAGTAGTAGAGAAGCCAGTTTTGGGACAGAATTATTTGTCGAAGGAGCTTCGACGGTAACAAACCACGGATTTTGTTATGCAACTCATGCTTGCCCAACTTTAGACGACCATATTTTGGATTTGGGTCCTGGTTCGGTTGGTATGTTTAACGCAGTAATTCAGGACTTAGTTCCTGATATGCAATACTATATCCGTTATTATGCTATTAATTCTCAGGATACTACCTATGGAAGCATTAACAATTTCACCACCGATGAAGAGCAAATGCCTGTAAACGCATTGCATTTTGACGGCACGGACGACTTTGTCGATATTGAATTAATTACAACAGAAACTACTAATTTTACTTTCGAAGCGTGGATAAACTGGGACGGAATATACACTGGTGAAAATCAGGTGATTATCACTAACGGAAATTCGGGAACAGATGGATATAGTTTGTTATTAGATGAAGCCGAGGAAAATAAAATAGGAGTATCTGTTGAAGGTATCGAAACTTTTGTTTGTCCTGTTTCTCCAATACCCGGAAAATGGTATCATGTAGCCGTAGCACGTGGGTTGTCAAACTGGTCAATCTTTGTCAACGGTGTAGAATATGCCGGTCTAAGCACCAGCACCCCCAACACGCCAACAACAGGAACTTTCATAGGTGCAAACTCATCAGAAGTCGAAAATTTTGCAGGAACAATTGATGAAGTTCGTTTTTGGAGCGCAGCAAAATATTTGTCGTGGGTACAACAAGAGATGTACACTATTGTGGACAAAAATAGTAGCAACCTTGTAGGTTATTTTCGTTTTGACGAAGCACAAGGGCAAACGTCTTTTACAGACCATAAAGGCTTAAGTAACGGAACATTGAATAATTTTGACCACTCAACAATATCTTCAGATTATCTTGAATCTGGTGCAATGACACCACAAACAAAATCTGCAATAAACATTACCTCATCTGGTTTTACGGCAAGGTGGGAAACAGTTTATGGAAACACAAACGTTTACCTTGATGTTAGCGAAGACCCTGATTTTAATACATTTACACATGAACAAATACATGTATCCTCAGACGCATGGTTCAACGTGAGTACACCTATGACAACAGGTGTTATTTATTATTATAGAGTAAAAGCCTTTGTAAACTACACCAATTGGACACCATATTCAGACGTGCGTTCTGTTATGCTTTCACCCGGAAACGCCCTTGATTTCGATGGAACAGACGACCAAGTAGAAATTGCG
>JAOZMU010000006.1:7534-20503 GCA_029934165.1 Bacteroidales bacterium | reverse complement strand
TGACAACATCATCAGATTATTTGCAATCTGGAGCTTTTGCACCAAAAATTTACGCACCTACAAACATTACAAGTACTGGATTTACAGCTCATTGGGATAACATTTATGCAGCAACAGAGACATATCTGGATATTGCTACCGATGTTGATTTTACGGTAACAACAGCAACAGATATTCCGGTCGGGATAAATACTTTTGCAGATGTTTCGGCTTCACTTCAATCAGATGTACAATATTTTTATAGAATCAGAGCAGAAGTAAATGGTTTCACAACACCATATTCAAATGTTATTCCGTTCTCTTTCCGTTCTGGTTATGTTCTTGATTTTGACGGAGTTGATGACGATGTAACGGTTCCTGCAACGGGAAGTTTAGATATTGCAAACGTAATCACCATCGAAACATGGATAAAAGCGGAAGACGCTTTGGTTGAGCAAGCTCTAATTCAAAAGTGGAATAATAGCGATGATTCTTATAAACTAAGCATAAATAATGGAAACATTGTCTTTGCGCCTTATGTTGGTTCATATCAATCTGTTACGAGTAACACCACCATCGAGCCTAATACTTGGTATCATGTTGCGGGAGTTTACGATGGAACTAACGTAAAACTCTATATCAATGGTAGTTTGGATAATTCTCTCGCTGTTGCAGGAGCATTAAATTCTGCCACAGGAGTATCGGTGTTTTTAGGTGCCGATATTAATAATTCTACAAATTATTTTGATGGACAGCTTGATGAGTTGCGAATTTGGAACACTGCAAGAAATGACGCTGATATTTCATCAAACATGAATCAATCTATTGACCCTGCAACATCTGGCTTGGTTTTATATTATCCGTTTGATGAGTTGCCGGGGACAACATTTGCACGAGATGATTCTCAAAATAGTTTTATTGGCTACCTAAATAACTTCGATTATTTGGCAGAAGAATCAAATTATGTTCAAATTGATAAAACCATACCTACTGCCTATCAAGCAATTGACATAACATCAAGTGATTTTGTCGCTCGTTGGTCAAGTGTTATTGGAGCAGTAACTTATCAATTGGAAGTTGCAACCGACCCAACTTTTTCAATATCAACAACTTATAACACCGCAAATACTTTTGTTACAGCAACATTCCCTTTCGGGACAACCGAGGTATATTATCGTGTTGCGTCTATTATTAGTGGAAGTGCATCTGCGTTTTCTAACACTATTGAGGTTATGGTTGCGCCGGGCTATGCTTTTGAGGCAGACGGAATTGACTCTTATGTTGATGTTTCTGAAGCTGGTTCTTCAACTTTTACTGGAGTAACAGCCGAGGCTTGGGTGCGATTCGATGCGCCAGCACAAGCAAGTAGTTATCGGACAATTGTAACCGAAAAACAAACAGGAACAGGAAACCCTGTTTTGATTACGCTTGGTGCGCAGGGCATAAAACATAATTCTTATGTTGGGTTTTATGACGGCGCGCAATGGATTGGCTGTGAGGGACCTGCAATACCTCAAGGGCAATGGATTCACGTTGCTGCTACTTATGACGAAGCCGAATTTAAGATTTATTTTAATGGCGAATTGGTGCAAACCAAAGCTCTTGCAAACACGCTTTCAACAACTTGGGACGGCTGGAAAATTGGGCATCATGCAGACGATGCAACAGACCCTGCCGGCATGTGGAACGGTGCAATTGATGAGGTGCGAGTGTGGAATTTTGCACAAACACAGGTCGAGATACAAACCAATATGCACCGTCATTTGAATGGTGATGATGCCGGCTTGTTATTATATTATGATTTCGACCAAAGCCCTGATTCTAAATTAATTACAGATAGAATAACAGGACTCTTTAATGCTGTTGTAGAAAATAGCGAAACAGATTTCATTCTTTCTTCGGCAATGCGCCCCCATGTTTTAGGAGCAACCATTGTTAATAGCGGAAATTTGACCGCAAACTGGTCGCCAATTGTTGGAGCAACAAACACTTATATTGATATTTCTAACGACCCAACTTTTGCTACTTCAATGATAACAATGCAATCAACATCTTCATTGTCATCGCATAGTGTAAATTTTGGTTTTAATTCAAATACTCAATATTATTATCAAATTCACGCAACAGCAAACGGTCTTGAATTGCCAGTTTCGGAAACAACATCTTTTATGCTTCCGCGAGGAAATGCGCTTGATTTTGATGGCGTTGATGACATTGTGAAAACAAATATTGATATTGACCCTGCTGTTTGTTCCGAACTAACCATGGAGGCTTGGATTTATCCACGTGATGTGTCTGGCTCTAAAATGATATTGACAGATGATGATGGCGGTTGGGATAGATTAATATTTATTAATGACGGAAATCTAGCAGTCGGTATCGGTTCTAGTGGTTCTAACTGGGAGGTAGCTCCTGCGAAAGTAAATGAATGGCAACACGTTGCAGTGGTTTATTCGCAAACAGATGTGAAGTTTTATCTTGACGGTCAGGAGTTTAGCAGAGGCGCGCCAGCTGGTTCAATGCAAAGCGATTTAACGTTATCAATAGGCTGTTTGGCTGCTGGAACATCTCCTTATGACGGAAAAATTGACAACGTAAAAATTTGGAACACTGCAAGAACCGAAGCGGAAATTCGGAATGGAATGTATGCAATTCAAAATCCTACAGAAGTTGGGCTGATTGCAAACTACACTTTTGACGAAGTTCCAGCCAATTCAACACTCACAGATAATTCTCTGTATAAATACAAGGGAACATTAGAAAACTTTAATTATTCTGGTTCTACATCAGATTTTGTTCCTTCGGAAGCAGCTCGACCACTGCTTATTGCTGTTAATAACCTTAATAGCAACAGTTTTACAGCTCATTGGAATCCTGTTTATGGAGCTACAAAATATTATATTAATGTTTCCACAACTCCAGATTTTTCCTCGGGAAATCTTTTGAGCCTTGCTGATGCCGGTGTCGATGTTTTTTATGTTGCAAATTTACCATTATCGGAAAATACGACATATTACACTAAAATAGAAGCCATTGTGAATGGCAGCATGACAAACTCATCTGAAATAATATCGTTCATGCTACCAACAGGCAAAGCACTAAACCTTGCCAATAACAGTTATATTGATGTTTCTGACGTGGACATTACAACACTGCCCGTAACAATTGAAGCATGGATAAAACCAACAGGAACAGCCGATGCAAACGATGCAATCTTCTCTAACAGAGACGGTTCAGCAATGTCGGGCTTGTTTTTAGAATCTGGAACAAATGAGCTGAGATATAGCTGGGCAACAGATGCCAACACAGCCACTTGGCAAACAGAAGCCGTTGTGCCATCTGGCGTTTGGAGTCATGTTGCGGTAGTTGTAGAAGCCACAAAAGCAACCGTTTACTTAAATGGCGAACCGTATGAAAATATTAATTCTCATACTGATTACGATTTTTCTAACGCAATTAGCAAAATTGGTTTTGACGAAATTTCGGCAAATTGCAAATTCTCTGGCGATGTGGACGAAGTTCGTATTTGGAACAAAGCCTTCACAACAACGGAGATACGCGACCAAATGCACGTTAGCCTTACCGGAGATGACCTTGGCTTGAAAGCATACTATAAATTTGACCAAGCCGAAAGCGACATTATTTTTGATGCAACAGGTTTAACAGGCTCGGCAACAGTTCAAAACTTGGGCGATGCAACTTGGATTTCTTCTGGAGCAGTTATCACAACAAACGCCGAAATGCTGACAATGAGCAATATTCGTGCAGCGTGGGATGCTAATACTCTCAGCCATGCCGATAATGGTCTTTTTGTCGATGCAACTATTCAGTCTGGCGAAACCATTATCTTTGCAACCGATGGAGCAACTGCGCTTACAAACGCCGATATTCCATCGTCTGAACCAGCAACTTTCCTACGTTCGGAAAGAATATGGAAAAACTTGGAATCTGGTACAGTCGAGGTAGATATGATGTTTCTTACATCAACAATAAGTGCCGATTTTGCAACAAATGATGGCTATTTCGTTCTTCTTGAGCGCGATGGGACAAGTGGCGAATTTAGCATTGCTGCCGTAGCCGATACTGTTTTGACTGACACCGTAGTTTTTGAAAATTTCGGTATCGACGATAAATATTATTCTTTAGGTTTACGTCCAGCAATTTTTGTAACTACCGAAGCGGCTACCAACATTTTGCCAACAACGGCAGTTTTAAACGGAACCGTCCAGCCGAATGAAACTTCTGTTGGAGAAATATATTTCTTGTTAGGTACAGAAACTGGAGTTTATACAGAAAAAATTTATGCAACTCCTTCTTCTGCCACAGGAAATGTTGATGTGCCAGTTGTTGTGAATCTATCCGGCTTAATTTCCGGACAATCATATTTTTACAAAGCTGTCGGAAAAATTGACAACACAACAGAAGATGGACTTGAAATGAATTTTTATACCCCTTCAATCTTAGTGTCAGACTCTTTAGCTCTTGTTGCAATTTACAACGCAACTGGTGGTGCAAACTGGACGGATAACACCAACTGGCTTACTGCGCCTGTTCCAACATGGAAAGGCGTTGCTGTTGACCCAACAATGGGCAGAATAACAACTTTGACCTTAAATGACAATAACCTAATAAACAATTTCCCTGCGGAAGTTGCCGATTTGACAGCACTTGTTAAACTTTCGGCTTCGGGTAACGAAATTTCGGGCAATTTATCGGTTGATATTACTACACTTCCTGCGTTGGAAAAACTATATTTGAATGGAAACCAAATGACAGGAAATATTCCTGCCGAGTACGGAAATTTTGCTTCTTTGCTTGTCCTTAATTTGAATGATAATCAATTAGACGGGCAAATTCCTGCGGAATTGGCTTCTTTGTCCTTAATTGAAACTATTAGATTAACAGACAATCTATTAGAAGGCGATGCCCCCATAGAATTAGCATCAATTAGTTCTCTCGAATATTTATATTTGAATAACAATAACCTAACATCAATTCCAGATTTTTCTGAATCATGGTCGTTGCAAGGGTTGTATGTTGCAAACAATATGTTGACTTTCGAGTCTCTGGAAGCAAATGTGGTTGTTCCAGAATTTAATTATGCTCCGCAAGATAATTACGCTACATCAGAAACTCAAGACTTTATTATTGGTGATAACATAACCCTTGATGGTCTTGTTGGTGGTACTTCAAATTTCTATCAATGGTACTTGAATGGCGTTTGGATTGATGGCGAAACAATGCCTTCTCTTTTAATTTCGCCGGCAGAAATTTCTCATGCAGGTAGTTATACTTGTTTGGTTTCTAACCTGCTTGTTAATGAACTAACTCTCGAAAGAAATCCTATTATTGTAAATATCTTGGGACAAGATTCTGTTGCTCTGCGCGAACTATATTTTGCTACCGATGGTGCAAATTGGACTAATAACACCAACTGGTTAGTTGGCAGTGTCGATACTTGGCACGGCGTAGTGGTTGAAAATGGGCGTGTTGTTTCGCTCGATTTATCTAACAATAATTTATATGGAATAATTCCTGCAAACATAAATAAAATTAGTAAGTTGAGAGAAATGAATATGTCTGGCAACCTGCTGTTTGGTAGCATTACAGGCGAAATAGGAAATCTTGATGAGTTGGAGATTTTAGATTTATCTTCTAACGATTACGATGGAGAAATTCCAAAAGGATTTGGAGAACTTGTCGTGCTTACATCAATTAATCTATCTGACAACCAATTGATTGGAATCATACCTCAAGAGCTTGGTTCTATGACTGCCATTGTGTCTATTGACTTTTCAAATAACGATTTAAGCGGAAGCATTCCGAATGATTTTATAAATTTAACTCAATTATCTACTTTGAATTTGAGTTTCAACGATTTAGGAGGAACAATTCCAACTGTTATTGGCGAGCTTATTGGTTTAACCAGTTTAGATTTAAGCAACAACCAATTCAGTGGACTTATTCTACAAGAAATTGCGCAACTGCCTGTAATATCGCAAGTTGATTTAAGCAATAACCTTCTCTCTGATATGTTGGATATGACAGCAATAGCGGCATTATCTCTGTTTGATGTTAGCAACAACAGCTTGACATTTGGCGATTTAGAGCCTAATGCTGCAATACCAAACATAAATTATATTCCTCAATCTTTTGTAGATGATAGCGTAAGGTTTGAAATTGATATTCATAGTAATTTGCAAATGACAACCTCCGTTGATGGAACTGCAAATAGTTATGAGTGGTTTAAAGATGGTAATTCTTTAGGAGTTGCTACTGCGGATAATTTCTATGATATTATTGATGCACAACTAACTGATGCAGGGATATATACATCTGAGATTACAAACTCTATCGTAACAGGATTGGTGTTATACAGAAAAGATGTTGTTGTAGATATTGTTCGTCAGGACTTCTTGGCACTCACAGAGTTATACAATTCTACAAATGGTGATAACTGGACAAGAAATGACAACTGGTTAGATGAGAATGTGTCGCTTGATGAGTGGTACGGAGTTGTTGTTAGCGATGAGCGTGTTATTATTGTCGATTTGAGTGAGAATAATCTTACCGGCGTTTTACCTTCTGAATTAGAGTATCTTACACATCTTGAAAAATTAGGATTAAACAACAATCACATCGGCGGAACGATTCCTCCAGAGGTTGGAAATATGGATAATTTGGAACGTTTATACCTGAATGGAAATGAGTTTGACGGCAGTATTCCACCGGAAATTTCTAATTTAGAAAATCTGGAAAGAATTTATTTGAATGACAATCAGCTCACAGGAACAATTCCTATTGAGTTTGGCGATATGCAAACTCTTGCTATTATGGCATTGAGTAACAATCAATTATCAGGAACAATTCCTATTGAAATAGGAAATATGCCGGCACTCGAAAACATAAGATTAGACGACAACAATTTTACTGGCGATGTTCCAGAAGCTTTGACAGGTATTCCGACACTCGAAGGTGTTCAGTTAGACAACAATAGCTTTGAGAATTTACCAGATTTTTCTGGAATGGAAAACATGGCATTGCTTACTGTAACAAATAATTTTCTAACGTTTGAAGACATTGTTCCAAATGTTGACATCTCAGGATTTTTCTATGCACCACAAGCAAAGGTAAATACCGAGCTGGTTATTGATTTAATCATAAACAGCACGCAGCAACTTGAAACGGTTGTTGGCGGCGAAGGCAATATGTATCAGTGGTTGAAAGATGGCGACCGTATTCCAGCGGCAAACGCAGCGTTTTATGAAATTGCTAATGCACAACTTGAAGATGCTGGTGTTTATACTTGCGAAATCACAAACCCAGAGGCTTCGGTGCTAACTCTTTATCGTCATAACATAACTTGTAATATCTTGGGACAGGATTCACTTGCTCTCATAGATTTATATAACTCTACCGATGGCGAAAATTGGACAGACAACACAAATTGGTTAAGTGAAACCTTGCCAGTTCGGGATTGGTATGGAGTAACTGTTGTTGATGGACGTGTTACTGCCATCGACTTGAGCGAAAACAACCTTGTTGGAACATTGCCAGTAACCATTGGTAAACTTACAAAAGTTGTTAATTTTAACCTGAATAACAACGGATTGTTTAGCAAAATTCCACGCGAAATTGGCAGTATGACAAGCATTGTTGCTATTGATTTGAGCTTTAATGCTTTAACGAGTTCTATGCCAGATGAGTTCTATCGAATAGAGAATTTGCAAACATTGAATTTGTCTAACAATCAGCTTTCTGGAATTGTTCCGGAGGAATTTGGGTTAATAACCAATTTAATAACATTAAACATTAGTAATAATGAGGTTGGCGGAACAATTCCTTTTGAACTTACTGAGCTGACAAACTTGACAAACTTGAACTTAGGAAATAACCAGATTAGTGGCGCAATTCCTTCAACTTTGAACAACGTTACTACATTAGAAACCATTTTGTTAAACAACAATCAGATAACAGGTCAAGTGCCTGAAGGATTTGCTTCTATGCCAAGTCTTGTCGATTTGCAATTGCAAAATAACGACATTTCCGAAATGTCGAATATGACAGCAATCACTTCTATTCCTTCGTTTGATGTTAGTAATAACCAATTGACATTCGAGGATTTAGAGCAAAACATGAGTATCACAAATCTTGTTTATGCACCACAACAATGGGTGAACGACAGTTTAAGCATTGAAGTGATACTTGGGACAAACAACACGTTTACAGCAGAGGTCGAAGGCTCTGAGAATATGTATCATTGGGTAAAAGATGGTTCTTTCATCGGCACTTCTTCTTCCAACAATACTTACAATATTTCAACAGCTACATTGAACGATGCTGGAGTTTATAACTGTGTTATAACGAGCGATTTAGTTCCTGATTTAAACATTATTAGACGCGGAATAAATTTTGCCGTTGGCGGACAGGATTCTCTTGCCTTGATTGCAATTTACAATGCTCTTGGCGGACCAAACTGGTTTAACAAAACCAACTGGCTTTCAACAACACAACCTATTTATAAATGGTATGGAGTTACGGTTAGTGATGGAAGAGTAACACAATTGGATTTGACTGATAATAACCTTGTTGGCGAAATTCCTGATGAGATACGCTATTTGACAGAAATGCAAAAGCTCAATCTTAACATAAATAATATATTTGGCAATTTGCCAAGTGTAACAGGAATAATGGGAAGTCTATTAATTTTTGATGTGAGCAGAAACCAACTTGCTGGAGAACTGCCGATTGAAGTTAATAGTTTAACCAAGTTGACACGATTAATGCTGAATAATAATAATTTCTCTGGCGACTTAAACCTTGATTTTGAGAACTTACCAGCATTGACAAAGTTAGACGTAAGCACGAATCAATTTACTGGCATTTTTCCGGAAAATATTTCTAACTTAAATTCACTAATAGAGTTGAATATTTCTTATAATCAATTTGTTGACATTCCAGATTTGAATCCAATAACAACATTAGTCGAGGCTGTCGTAAAACATAATAAACTGACGTTTGCCGATATTGAACCGAATATTGATGTCTGCGAAAAATTCTTCTATTCACCACAAGCAAAAGTAAACGAAGAAGAATATCCACCAGTGTCAGAGGGCGACCCTATGGTTTTGACCACTGTTGTAGATGGAGCTTCAAATCTTTATCAGTGGTATCACAATGGCGAAGTAGCATCGGAATTTTCTGATTTGCCAGATTTTGAAATACCAAATGCGTCCTATCTTGATGATGGCGAATACACTTGCCTAATCACAAATTCGCTTGTTCCAGATTTGACATTGGTGCGTAACAGTATTTTTATTGACGTAGTGCCACTTCCAATTGGTCAAGATGATTTGAATGCCCTTATAGAGTTTTATAATAGCACCATCGGTCCCGATTGGAATATTAACTGGGATATCTCAAGCTCTGATGTAGCCGATTGGCATGGTGTTTATACAAAGCAAGGACGCGTTAGAGAATTGGTTTTAGTAAGCAATAATTTAGCGGGAGAAATTCCAGCTTCCATTGATGTTTTATCTGAATTGGAGCGTTTTGAGGTTATTTCAAACAGCATAGGCGGGACAATTCCAGCCGAAATAGCAAACCTAACAAAGCTCGAAATTCTGTCGTTGGCGAGAAACGAAATCCAAGGTATCATACCAACAAGCATTGGTCAATTGAGCTTATTGAACACTCTTAATTTATCTGATAATCTGTTAGATGGCGAAATTCCGTCAGAAATTGGCGATATGACTTTGCTCGAATCTGTTAATGTTTCAAACAACCAAATCACCGGCGAAATTCCTGCCGAATTAGGAAGTTTACAACAACTGAAAGTAATAAACCTTGCACGCAACTCAATTAGCGGCACGTTGCCAATTGAGCTTGCCAACGCACCAAAACTTGAGGAGTTGGAGTTATACGGAAATCAAATCACAGGTTCAATTCCAATAGAATATGGCGAATTAGACCAACTGAGAAGATTGATGCTTAACAAAAATGTTCTAACAGGCGAAATTCCGACACAACTTGAAGGATTAGACAGTTTACGCGCCCTCAATTTATCTAACAATAAACTTTCCGGACAAATACCTGTAAGCCTAAGTCAGATAGAATTTATAGAATCTATTTATTTATACTCAAATGTTTTGTCAGGCATAATTCCTGCTGAGTTTGGTCAAATGTCTCAATTAGAGGAATTTGCAGTTTATAAAAACAGACTAACAGGCGAAATTCCGTCCGAGCTATCACAAACATCTTTGCGCACACTAAACCTACGAAGCAACGATTTGACAGGCGAAATACCTGTCGAACTCTCGGAGCTAGAGAATTTACAAACGCTAAACCTCAGCAACAACAATCTGACGGGAGCTGTTCCTGTTGAATTTAATACTTTGCATAATCTAATAGTCTTTGGCATAGATAATAACGAGATAGAAACGCTACCGCACTTAACAGCGGATAATTTTCCTAACTTGCAAATTCTATCCGTAACGAGTAACAGGCTAACATTTGAAGACCTAGAACCAAATATGAATCAATTTTCTGGTTTTCAGTATGTTCCACAAAAATCTGGAACAGAAGTTATCATACCCCTGCAATTAGGCAGCGATTATACACTCTCGCACCAAGTAGGCGGCGATTTCAACCAATATGCTTGGGTATTAGATGGCGACATCATTTCTTACGATTCTGATATTTACCAACTAACAAACGCTGGTTTGAACGATGGAGGACTATATTCGTTAGTAGTTTCAAATACCGAAGTCCCTGACTTGATACTGTCTTTCGACTATCGCATCTATATTATCGCCGAAATGCCACCGCCGGTAATCATTGCACCAGAGCCATATTGCTTGGGCGATTCTATTGTAACCTTATCCGTCCAAGAAAATGTTGGCGACAGTGTTGTTTGGTTTGCAAACCCTAATTACACAGATATTATTGCTGTTGGTCAATCTGTTAGATTACGAATACATGGCGACCGAGAAACTTTTTACGTTTCATACTACGACAATTCTTACGCCGGCTCAATAAGCAGCGTAGAAATCATCGCACGCCCAACAGTAACCTTCGACGGTGTAAACCTGATGGCTAACGAAGAACCAGATGCAACTTATGAGTGGTTCTACAACTCTAACCTTGTTTCGACAGACAGAATACTACCAACAATGGGCGATGGCTTCTACAAAGTCTCACTCACATTAGGCTATTGCACATCTACTTCGCGATTAATAGAAATCGCTAACGGACAGGCACATATAGTCGCCATCGAAGACGAACCACAAGAGTTTGCATTCGAGGTTTCACTCTACCCTAACCCAAGCGAAGACAAAATAAACATCGCCTTGAACGGGACACTAAACAAAAATGTACATTATAAAATCTCAGACATCTCAGGACGTGTTTTACTCACCCAGCAAAACAACGCTGTTGTCAATTCTGTCCATCAAATAGATGTTAGTATGCTCAAACACGGTATGTATTTCATCGAAATAATAGTAGAAAATAGGAAAATAGTCAGAAACTTTATTAAAAATTGACAATACCGCCAACAAAAAAATCCGAGCAATTTAGCTCGGATTTTTTTTTCATCGCATTTTCGTAATTCCCCGTATTTCGCTGCAATTCCCCATCGGAAAATTCATTATGTAGCCAACGATGGCAATCGTGGGAAATAATAATATAAGCACTCATACAAAAGTTTTTACATATTTACTTGTTCATATTTCGCTGATTAAGTGAACTTTGCAGAAATGCGTAAGCAACATTAAATAGGTCTTAGACCTTAATATTATATTTTCAATTTCGAGTCGAATTTTACTATAGCAACAAATTGCTTGACGCGATTTTTAATTTTGTCTATCGTTACTTTTTTCATGCCCTCAACCCCAAAATGTTCTACTCCACAAGATGCAACCGCAGATGCAACGATGACAGCGGTTTTCATGCTCTCAAAGGAAATATCTTGGCATTGAGCCAAATAGCCAATAAAACCGCCTGCAAACGTATCGCCAGCTCCGGTTGGGTCTACAACCTTCTCAAGAAGTAGAGCAGGAGCCGAAAATATATTCTCTTTGTCGAAGAGCAAAGCACCATGTTCGCCTTTTTTTATGATAAGATATTTTGGACCCATTGCCAAGATTTTTTGTGCCGCCGTCAATAAAGAGTATTCGCCGGATAATTGGCGCGCTTCTTCATCGTTGATTGTCAATACATCGACCAAGGAAATTGTTTGGTGAAGTTCGTCTATCATTATGTCCATCCAAAAATTCATGGTATCCATAACGATTAACTTTGGACGTTTTTCCATTCTTTCGATAACTTTTCGTTGCACTACTGGCGACAAATTGCCTAGCATCAAATACTCAGCCCCTTGATAACTCTTTGGTACTATTGGATCAAATTCGCCCAACACGTTTAATTCTGTTGCCAACGATTCACGGTGATTCATGTTATTGCTGTAACGTCCTTTCCAGAAAAAAGATTTTTCGTCGGCTTTTTGTTGAATACCTATTGTATTAATTTGCTTATTTTTAAGCATTTCGAGGTCTTTTTCAAGAAAATCGTTTCCTACAACAGAAATCAATTTTGGTTCTATATCAAAAGACGAGGCAGCCAATCCAATATATGTACCTGCACCGCCTAAGACACGCTCTACTTTTCCGAACGGGGTTTCTATGGTATCGAAAGCTACACTACCCACTACGACTAAACTCATAATCAATTGTTTTATTTATGTAAATTAAAAAAGACTAATTTTTTGCAAATATATTGCATATTTCCAAAAAACATATTATTTTTGCAACGTCAATTTGAAAGAAAGGATTGGCGATTATAATTTCTTCCTTAGCTCAGTTGGTTAGAGCATCTGACTGTTAATCAGAGGGTCCTTGGTTCAAGTCCAAGAGGGAGAGCAAGTTTTAACAAAGTTTTAATTTCTTCCTTAGCTCAGTTGGTTAGAGCATCTGACTGTTAATCAGAGGGTCC
>JAOZMU010000006.1:0-7434 GCA_029934165.1 Bacteroidales bacterium | reverse complement strand
TTGGTTCAAGTCCAAGAGGGAGAGCAAAAAGCCCGGCAGAAATGTCGGGCTTTTTTGTTTATGAGTTTTTTATTCCCATTCCTTTTCAAGTAGGTTCAATTCAAATTCTAAAATTACTGATTATAACGATTTTTGTTGAAATTACAATTAGTAAAATGAATTTAATAAAGTAAGCCATTAAAATCCCTAACTAAAACTAAATCAGGCGTAAGCAAAATTATTAATTATTAATTTTCCATTACTTAGTTGTTTTTCTGGCTATTATATCGTTAATATTTTATTCAAGATTAAAAAAATCTGTTACCCACGTAAAATTGGACAGTGAAAATATTATTAAGAACGAAGATTAAATCAACCTATACCATTATTTGCTGTTTGTTGCTGATTTTTCAGTCAAATAGTAAATCGTTGTCTCAATATTAAAAAGTGCATAGCACTTATTCAGAACGTTATTATTTTTTAGGTATAATAATAACAAACCGTCCAACCTTACGCTAATAGCCGAAAAAAATCCATGAAAATCAGTTAAATCGGTATTCCTATTATTGTATAAATTGGAACACAGATTAGGCTGATTTTCATGGATTTACATTTTCAACAAAATCCGTTATAATAAAGATTTTTTATGAACAAGCAGATGTTTAGTAAAATGAATTTAATAAAGTAAGCCATTAAAATTCCTAACTAAAACTAAATCAGGCGTAAGCAAAATTATTAATTTTCCATTACTTATTTTTTCTTCATTACAAAGTTTACGAAATTTTTACTTATGCCTTTTACTAAATATAGCTGCTGTTTCGTAGCTCCATTATATTCTATAACCACAACTCTGTATCCTTTTCCGGCAGTGAGTGAGTTTACTGTTACGCTTGTTCCTTTGCCATTATAGACACAAAACCAGCCTTTTCCGGCTTTAGTGCCAGCACCAAATTTTGTTGTTCCTTTGCCAAGTCCTTTGCCTTTGCCTTTTATACCAGCAGAATATGCCATTTTGTCCCTTACCGTGGGATTTCCAGATTTTGCTTCTTTCATAAAAACGGCACATTTTGCACCATTTCCTCGTCGCCAAGAAATTTTTGCTGTTTTTGCTTTTTGACTAACTAATTTGACAGCACTGGCAGCTTTGGTTGGTTTCGTTGTACCTGTTGGTGCTGGTGCGCAGTTGCTATTATGTGCCAAATTTTGATGGGATAAGAAGGGTGTAAATCCGGTTCTCATTCCCCAAACATCAGCAGTTCCATTGGTGGTTTCTTCCTTAAAATCCCAACCTGCCGCAGTAAAAGTACAAGGGTCTTTCATTTCTTCCGCCGTTTTTCCTTCGCCTAAAGGGCTTGTGGATATACTAGCTCCCAAATCCCAAAAAGAATTTGTGGCAGTTGAGTTACTATTCGTCGCGCCAACTAAGCCTCCTTTACCAGAACCGCTGTAATACATCTTGCCCGTAAAGTAGCAATTTATTATTTTTGTATAATCTGATGCTCTACCAATCAATCCGCCAACATTGTCCTTTCCAGAAACATCAGAGTTGCAATAGGAGTTTTTAATCTCAGTATGAGAACTATAGCCGACTAATCCTCCCGCCATGTTTGATGAACCAAAAATACCACTACTAGTTCCTGTATTAAGCTGATTTATTACACAACAATTTTCTATTTTTGTGTTCATCGCAGAGCCAGCAATACCACCTACTCTTGTTTTTCCATTTATATTTGCCGAACTAAGTTCCAAATTTTTTATCGAGCCTTTATTGATGTAGCCAAATAAAGCTATATCTTCATCCGTATTTCTGTTGATATAAAGTTTTGAAATAGTATAACCATTTCCATCATAGTGCCCCATAAACGCATGATCGTGCGTACCAATTGGAGTAAATCCTTTGTATAAATTACCATCTTTCCACTTTTTGGTATCCGAGGCATCAATATTATTCATTTGTTTTACATGTTTATAAACAAAATAATTTGTGTTTTGACTCATCCAATAAAGATTCTCAAGAGAAGTTATTTTATAGGGGTCTGCAGCAGAACCCGAACCTTCTGGCTGAACAGCAACTTGCTGATTCTGTGCATGTAAACAGGCAAATGCGAAGGTTAAAATTAAAATTAATAGGGCTTGTTTTTTCATAATTTTCATAATTTAAGGTTAAATATTAGTATAGATTATTATCAATTTACAATTTTTTTCAACTAATTTATAATTAAATCGAAAAAGAAATAATTGAGTTACGAATTGGCTTACTCCTGATAAGATAACCGATTTTTTATGGCTGCTATCAACCGGAATATAATAAATAGCAACAGATTATTACCTGTCGCTATTTTTGTATGCAATCCAATAAAACCAGTTTTTGTTATTTATTCTTCATTACAAAGTTGACAGAATTTTTACTTATGCCTTTTACTAAATAAAGCTGCTGTTTTGTAGCTCCATTATATTCTATAACCACAACTCTGTATCCTTTTCCGGCAGTGAGCGAGTTTACTGTTACGCTTGTTCCGTTGCCATTATAGACACAAAACCAGCCTTTTCCGGCAGTTGTGCCAGCACCAAATTTGCTTGTTCCTTTGCCAAGTCCTTTGCCTTTTATACCAGCAGAATATGCCATTTTGTCAATCACTGTGGGATTTCCTGATTTTGCTACTTTCATGAAAACGGCACATTTTGCACCATTTCCTCGTCGCCAAGAGATTTTTGCTGTTTTTGCTTTTTGACTAACTAATTTGACAGCACTGGCAGCTTTGGTTGGTTTCGTTGACCTGTTGGTGCGGGGGCGCAGTTGCTATTATGTGCCAAATTTTGATGGGATAAGAAAGGCGTAAATCCTGGCATGTTTCATAAAGTGCAAAAAGTAGTTGACACTTTTTATCAATTGCCACATCCTTTAGGGCGTGGATTAATTGCTAACAGAATATTTCAAAGTAGGGCTTTAGCCCTTTTAACGTTGTGTAAATAAAGGGCTAAAGCCCTACTCACTTTTTGTTTCCTTTTTTTAGACCACGACCTAAAGGACGTGGCAATTGATAAAAAAAGTGTCAAGTACAAATGAAACATGCCTAAATCCTGTTCTCATTCCCCAAACATCAGCAGTTCCATTGGTGGTTTCTTCCTTAAAATCCCAACCTGCCGCAGTAAAAGTACAAGGGTCTTTCATTTCTTCCGACGTTTTTCCTTCGCCTAAAGGACTTGTGGATATTTCAGCACCCAAATCCCAAAAAGAATTTGTGACAGTTGTGTTACTATTCGCATCGCCAACTAAGCCTCCTTTAATAGTGGTTTCGGAATGATGTTTGCCAGTAAAATAGCAATTTATTATTTTTGTATAGTTGTTTGTCATACCAATTAGTCCGCCAACTTTTTCATTTCCAGAAACGGAGGAGCTGCAATATGAATTTTTAATCTCACTTCGTGAACTATACCCAACTAATCCTCCCGCCATGTTTGATGAACCAAAAATACCACTACTAGTTCCTGTATTAAGCTGATTTATTACACAACAATTTTCTATTTTTGTGTTCATCGCAGAGCCAGCAATACCACCTACTCTTGTTTTTCCATTTATATTTGCCGAACTAAGTTCCAAATTTTTTATCGAGCCTTTATTGATGTAGCCAAATAAAGCTATATCTTCATCCGTATTTCTGTTGATATAAAGTTTTGAAATAGTATAACCATTTCCATCATAGTGCCCCATAAACGCATGATCGTGCGTACCAATTGGAGTAAATCCTTTGTATAAATTACCATCTTTCCACTTTTTGGTATCCGAGGCATCAATATTATTCATTTGTTTTACATGTTTATAAACAAAATAATTTGTGTTTTGACTCATCCAATAAAGATTCTCAAGAGAAGTTATTTTATAGGGGTCTGCAGCAGAACCCGAACCTTCTGGCTGAACAGCAACTTGCTGATTCTGTGCATGTAAACAGGCAAATGCGAAGGTTAAAATTAAAATTAAAAGGGCTTGTTTTTTCATAATTTTCATAATTTAAGGTTAAATATTAGTATTGATTAGCATCAATTTACAATTTTTTTCGAAAAATTTACAATTAAATCGAAAAAAAGAAATAAATTTAACATCTGAATTCAAAGTTTGTTCATAAAAAAATATTTTTTTGGCGGCTGTTAAATTACGTTGTGTTTAATACGTAGGGATACGCCCTTGTGGTTGTTCAAAATTATTTACATGTGCAATAATTTTTTGTTTTTATCTTAAAAATATGTAAGGTCTAAGACCTATTTTTCATGAAACGTCTAAGCTGTGAATTAGCAACTTATGTTAATAAAAAGCGTAAGAATTTTTGTATGAGTACTTAATATTCGTCTTTTAATATTCACTAAATAAAATCATTAAAAATGAAAAAGATTCTATTATTTTCGGTTGTGCTATTTTTTGCTACAACTTTGATTGCCGAAGCGCAATCGCTATTAACCACCGCTCCTCAGCAAAAAAATGTTGTTTTGGAAGAGTACACAGGAATTCATTGCCAGTATTGTCCTAATGGACACGTTATTGCACAAGCTGCGCAAGACGACAATCCCGGAAGAGTTGTCTTGATTAACATACACACTGGTGATTACGCATCTCCAAGTGCGGGCGAGCCAGATTTCCGAACTGATTTTGGCGATGGCATTGCTGCTGAAGCAGGTATAGCAGGTTATCCGGCAGGTAGTGTAAACAGACACATTTTTGCTGGGCTTTCTATGAGTTCTGGTTCTGCGATGGGACGATCGAACTGGTTAACAGCTATTGGATTAACTTTTGTGGAAATGTCGCCAGTAAACGTTGGTATGAAATCAGAATTTAACGCAGCAACAAGAGAACTTACCGTTACGGTTGAATTATATTACACCGACGACAGCCCTGTTTCTTCTAATTTTATCAATGTTGCATTCTTGGAAAGTGGCGTTCTAGGACCTCAAACAGGTGGTGGCATGGGTAACAACTACGAACACAACCACATTTTCAGACACCTACTAACAGGACAATGGGGAGATGAAGTAACAACGACAACACAAGGTGCTTCTGAAACAAGAACTTACACATATACCGTACCTGAAGATTTTATTATTGAAAATTGTGATGTTGCTGCTTTTGTTACCGAAGGACATCAAGAAGTTTACACTGGTATAAAGGTGATTGCAGATGGTGGTACTACAATGCCAATAGCTAATGTTGCTTTCAGCAGCAGTTCAGTTTCTACAAGCTCACCAAATACACCTGCTAATTTTGGTTTTACTTTTGAAAACATTTTGACTTCTGCAGAAGAATACACAATAACCCTAACCAATAATGCGCCGGACGACTGGGCAAGTACTTTTACAATTGATGGTGTTCAATACGAATCTGCTGCAACCGTAACTTTTGAAAATGCTGCAGAACTTATTGGTTCAATTGATGTTACGCCCGGTCTTACGTCTGGTTTTGCAACTTACGAACTAACAGTTGTAGCCACAGCATATCCAAATGCGCCAGTGATTATCAATAAAGTAAATGTGATGAGCAATGTTACAGACTTAGTCGTTCATAATCAAGGATCATGGTCTAATGGTTCGCCTGTCGATTTCGAGGCTGACTATTTTGCGGGGCTTGATTTGGCAGAAAATACAACTCACGCATCTGCTGCCTATAATTTATTTATCGAAGCCGCAAATTTAGACCAACTAAGTGGAGTGCAAAACATTTATTTTAATGCCGCTTGGGCTTCCGGTTTAAATGACGAATGTGCAAATTTGCTTTCGACTTTTATGGATAATGGAGGTAATCTTTTTGTTGCCGGACAAGATTTTGGATGGCAAATTTGGGATAACGGAGGAACAAGTGTAACCAAAGCATTTTACACCGATTACTTGCACGCAGAATATCAAGATGATGGAAGTCCTTCAAACAATACTGTATTTGCAGTTAGTGATGATGTGGTTTTTGGCGACATAGGCAATTCAGGTATCAGTAATATTTACGGGGCAGGAAATACCTATCCAGACGAAGTAGTACCAGTTGGAGATGATGCTTTTGCGATATTCAACTACCTTGACAACGCAAGCAAACCAGCAGGAGTAAGAGCCGAAACGGATAATTATAAAGTTGTATATCTTGGTTTTGACCCAACAATGGTTACTGATGCTGACGTTAGAAGTCAGATTTTGCAACATGCTCACGACTATTTTTATGGTGAAATGTTTGCAACTGCAATTGTTGTCTCTCAAGTATCAGGATATGGCGAATGCGATGGCGAAGCTACCGTAAATGCTGTTTATGGAGCAACAGGCGATGTTACATATTTATGGAATGATGACAACACACAAACAACACAAACAGCAACAGGTTTATGCGCCGGAACATACGAAGTTACAATTACCGATGCAAGTAAATCGTCTGTTTCTGTTGAGGTTACAATAACAGACCCAGAAAATGTTTCTGTTGATGACATAATTAACAATTCGCAAATCACGGTATTCCCTAATCCAAGTAATGCTGTTTTCAATGTCAAAATAGAATCCAAAACATTAAACAATGTTAAGATTGAGGTCTTTAACATATTAGGAAACAAAGTTTACGAAACAAATGAAAGCAACGTAACTTCGTTAAATCATGCTATTGATTTATCATCGCATTCATCTGGTATCTATTTAGTTAGAGTGAAGTCGGCAGAAAAAACAACCGTTCACAAAATTCAATTAGTAAAATAACCATTTCTGATAAACGATTGCTTTAGCAGCAATTGAAACCGAATTTAAAACGCCATTTGATAAATGTATCAAATGGCGTTTTCTGTTGAAAATGCAAATCAGTGAAAACCAGTCTAATCCGAGCTATCTGCGTTCCAATGTCCATAACGTTTCTGTGTGGCTACTCTAAAATCATCAAACCTGCTTCAAGTTGCGTTTATCCGAGTTGATTTAATTGTTAATTACAAATGAAACCAATAGGCATATTTACCAAAATTCAACTCCAATATAGTAACAAATTTTCCGAACACGCAAAATTCCTCAACTTTATGCCAAACTGTGTTTAATTCAATGATTTACAGGGGCTTACATACAGCCAACAATAGCAAAAATTTCTGTAAGTTGTATTATGTGCCAGACTTAACATTAACTTAACAGTACGATAAATTTAACTTAATAAATATTATGCCGAAATCTTTTTCACATCAATTATTTTTGCAAAAGATAAACCATGTATAAATTAAACTAACTAAACTTTCTGACTTCGCCCTTACAACTTGATATTTAACACATTGCAAAGAACACAAAAAACGATATGTTCCTGTAAAGTCGTATGTGTCAATGCCTTAAAGCTTAAATGAAAATTCCATTTTGGGTTTATTATGCAGGTTGAGCTTTTTCGAAAATATCTGGAATTTTGACATGTTTCTGATAAACTTTACACTTTAAAAAACCTTATTTTTTTTTATTATGTTTACCGCAGCT
>JAOZMU010000096.1 GCA_029934165.1 Bacteroidales bacterium | reverse complement strand
TAGTTTTAGTTAGGAATTTTAATGGCTTACTTTATTAAATTCATTTTACTTAAACTAAGTTATTTTTTCATTTTACCCCGAAGTTTCGAAAGTAAATAAGGTTTAAGACCTATTTTTTATGAAACGTTTAAGCTGTGTATTAACAACTTAGGTTAATAAAAAGCGTAAGAACTTTTATAAGAGTAAATAATATTAGACCTTGCAAGTGAATGACAATCTGTGATTTGATACAATAATCATGTTTAAACCCTACTCAGATAGAAAATATGTTATAGGCATAATTATTTTTATGGTTTTTATAATTTATGTCTGGAGGCTTTATTCAATTCAAATTTTAGATGTTTCCTACCGTCTATCTGCGAATAATAACGTACTACGCTACGTAACCCAGTTTCCAGCTCGAGGCATGATTTTTGATAGAAACGGCGAATTGTTAGTTTATAATGAGCCAGCCTACGATTTAATGGTAATTCCAAAACAAGTTGGACGAGTTGACACTTCCACATTTTGTAAAATTCTTGGAGTATCTGAAGAGTTTTTTTTGGAAAGAATGGAGAAAGTATCCGAAATTCCAACAGTACCTTCTGTTTTCTTGAAACAAATATCACAAAAAAAATGTGCAATGTTTCAAGAGATGCTTTATAAATTCCCCGGTTTTTATTTTCAAACAAGGACACTGCGTAAATATCCCCAAAAAATTGCCGCTCATTTATTAGGGTATGTTGGAGAAATAAGTGAAAATTCACTGCGTAAAAACCAATACTATCAAATGGGTGATTATATTGGTATTAATGGAATTGAGAAAGCCTATGAAAAGGTGTTACGTGGAAATAAGGGCGTAAAAGTGTTTTTGGTCGATGTTAAGAACCGTATCAAAGGCAATTACGAAGACGGACAATTTGACACATCTGCTATTGTTGGAGCAAAAATAACGACAACAATTGATAGTAAATTGCAAAAATACGGCGAAATGCTAATGACCAAAAAAATTGGTAGTATCGTTGCAATTGAGCCAGCCACTGGCGAAGTATTAGCCTTAGTTAGCAGCCCCGGATACGACCCAAACCTAATGGCTGGACGTGCAAGGTCAAGGAATTACTTTATCTTACAAAAAGATAGTCTTAACCCACTTTTTAACAGAGCTTTAATGGCAAAATACCCTCCTGGCTCAACATTTAAGATGGTAAATGCTTTGATTGGAATGCAAGAAAAAGTTATCACTTCACAGAGCGTATTCGCCTGTTCTGGCGGCTATCATGTTGGTAGTTTTTCGCTTGGCTGTCATCATAGCGGTTTAATTAATTTGTTAGGCTCAATACAAAGTTCGTGCAATGCGTATTATTGCAACGTTTTCCGAAGAATTTTGGACGATAGGAAGTTTGGAGCGGTTAGTTTGGCGTACGCAAATTGGCGCAGGCATTTGTTAGTTTGGGGCATAGGAAAAAGGTTAGGTAGTGATTTGGGAGACGAACTACGAGGTTATGTCCCGACTGTCGATTATTACGACCGTTTTTATGGTAAAAACCACTGGAAATCGTTGATGCTCATTTCAATGGCTATCGGGCAGGGAGAACTTGGACTTACGCCATTGCAATTGGCAAATATGACGGCTATAATAGCAAACAAAGGATTTTATTATATACCTCACATTATCAAAGAGATAGGCGATAAAGATACAATAAATAGCAAATTTCGGAAGAGGCATAATACGCTAATTGACCCAAAGTATTTTGGCGAAATAATTGATGGAATGGAGCTTGTCGTACGTAGTGGTACTGCAACTTCTGCATGGGTAAATGGGATTGATATTTGCGGAAAAACCGGAACAGCACAAAACCCTCATGGCGAAGCACATTCAATTTTTGTCGCATTTGCACCAAAAGAAAATCCAGAAATTGCCATTTCTGTCTATATAGAAAATGGTGGCTCTGGCGGAACATGGGCAGCACCAGTAGCTAGTTTAATGATTGAAAAGTATTTACGCGACTCAATTTCTCGCCCTGGTTTAGAAAATTTCATCACAAATGCCGACATAATTAATGGCATAATAGATTATTCGCTGCGTACTGTCCCTTCAGAAAATAATCAATTTTTGCCAGATTCGGCAGCAATAAACAACGAAACAAACCAACAAATACCGTAATGTTACGTAATGTAAATATTTGGACAAACCTCGACTGGGTTACAGTTATCCTCTATCTAATCCTTATTTTCATGGGGTGGGCGAATATATACTCAGCGGTTTTTTCCGAGGAGCATCAAAATATTTTCGACCTTTCGCAACGCTACGGAAAACAACTATTGTGGATTGTTGCCGCTTTATTTTTAGCTTTTTCGTTTTTTACGATAGATAGTCGATTCTATTCCGAATTTGCCTTCGTTTTCTATGGATTGATAATACTTTTGCTCCTTGCAGTCCTTGTTTTCGGGACAAAAATAAACGGAGCGCGCTCATGGTTCGAGGTTGGCAGTTTCCGAATTCAGCCAGCAGAATTTGCCAAATTTGCCACAGGATTGGCATTAGCAAAGTTTTTAAGCAATTACAACAAACAAATTCATGCGCCAATTAACTTAATTAAAATTGCCTCAATTGTTTTACTACCTGCGGTACTTATTAGTTTCCAGCCAGATACAGGGTCTGCACTTGTTTATATGATTTTTATTTTCGTCCTTTATCGCGAGGGCTTATCAGGCAGGTTTCTGATGACAGCATTTCTACTTGGTGCTTTATTTGTACTTGCATTAACAATTAGTTTCACTATGATAATTATTATCATAGTTATCGGAACTTTGTTGTTCTATTCTTTTCAACAACAGCAATTTAAAGACGGAATTATTGTTCTGATATCAATATCATTTCTGACATTAGTTTTATTTGGAGTAAAATATTTTTTTGACTATACTTGGGAGTTCCACCACATTTTAGGGACAGCAACTATCATTTCTGCATTTTTTGCTTTGTTGTGGGCTTTACGATACAATTTGCACAAAATTTATTTTTTTGCTTTGATTTTGCTATTGTCAGTACCATATATTTATTCATCAGAATATCTCTTTAACAATGTTTTACGCGAGCATCAACAAAAAAGAGTGAACATTTTATTAGGTAAAGAAAAAGATGTTTATGGTGCAGGCTACAACGTGAATCAATCCAAAATCGCAATAGGCTCAGGAGGAGCATTTGGCAAGGGATTTTTACGAGGAACACAAACAAAATACAATTTTGTACCAGAGCAGGCAACAGATTTTATCTTTTGCACAGTTGGAGAAGAATGGGGGTTTGCCGGAAGCACTTTGGTTATTTTTATTTTTCTGGTATTAATGCTTAGGCTTATATTTCTAGCCGAACGACAACGAAATCCATTTAGTAGAATTTATGGCTATGCAGTAGTGGCAATACTATTTTTCCATTTTGCAATCAACATCGGAATGACAATCGGAGCAGTACCAATAATTGGAATTCCGTTGCCATTTTTTAGCTATGGAGGCTCGTCTTTGTGGGCATTTACAATTTTATTGTTTATCTTTATTCGCTTAGATGCAACACGCATGGAATTATTGTAGTACAAAATCGCCGTCAAAACAAATCAATTCAGTTTTTATTGATGAGACCATAAATAACTTGTACAATTATTTGCTATTTGTTACCGTTTAATTTGCCTAAATACGCACGTAAAAACAATTAATACTTTTAGGGTTATTATCAACATAATATTTTCTTGACAAATAGCACTATGTATTTATTAGTTCAATAACAAATATTTATCTTAATATAAAAAAGTGATAGGCACTTAGTTGACAAAAACAGAAAACCATGAGATTATTATTAGTAATTACAATTTTTATTCTTTCGTGTACTCTCGTATGCGGACAAAGATTTATGGGAAGCGCATCAATCGGAATATCTGCAAGTCAAATAGATGGAGATGAATCTTCGGGCTATAACAAATTGGGTTTGAGAGCAGGAGTAAATGTAGAGATTTTTTTTGGTAACCCAGTTGGCATCAAATCCGGCGTTTTTTATGTTGGACGAGGAGCAAAAGAATCCGGCGATGATAATAACATTGGCAGTTTCAAAACACATCTCGATTACATAGAAATACCGCTATTGCTAAAATATGTTATGAAAAATAAAATATACTTAGAAGGAGGAGCATCTTTAGCATATTTGTTAAGAGCCAAGCGCGAAGTAAATGGATACGAAATCTCATCAAATTTATACTCGTTTCAAGACACAGACCTAAGTTTGCTTGCAGGAATTGGATACAAATTTTCTGAAAAATTTTCTACCGGGCTATTGCTCTCATATTCAGTACTATATATGGCAGAACCGCCTCGACAATTTAGCAATGTTTTAAATTTATTCTTGACATATCATTTTTAGGAATATTACGATTGAATGGAATTATGGTTTAGACCTCAAGTTGGTGTGTAAAAATAATCGATACTTTACTGGTCGTTATTAACTTGAACACAAGCTATATACGCCTTCAAATAAGTAGCACTAAATGTTATAAAAAAAGCGAAAAGATAAATTATCTTTCCGCTTTTTTTATAACAAAATTCAAATTAACCTATACCAATATTAAAAAGTGTAGAACATTTATAAGCCAAATTTCACTGCATTTTCAACCTTTTCTTTAAGCAAAGCAACTTCCAGAACTTCCATAATTGTATTTACAAATTTGAAAG
This sequence comes from Bacteroidales bacterium, assembly GCA_029934165.1. Classification (GTDB taxonomy): domain Bacteria; phylum Bacteroidota; class Bacteroidia; order Bacteroidales; family JAOZMU01; genus JAOZMU01. The sequence continues at coordinate 4,657 of JAOZMU010000096.1, read as the reverse complement.
TCAGACCATTAATGTATTTGTCATTAATCTCTTCTATGTCTTTTTTGTTTTCTTCGGAAAGAATTATTTCGGTAATATTAGCACGTTTTGCTGCAAGAATTTTTTCTTTTATTCCACCCACAGGAAGAACCTTTCCACGCAAAGTAATTTCACCAGTCATTGCGATATGACTTTTTACTTTTCGTTGCGTGAATAAAGACGCTAAAGATGTAACCATCGAAATTCCTGCCGAAGGACCATCTTTGGGTATTGCACCAGCCGGTACGTGTAAATGCACATTCCACTTGTCAAATAGCTCACTATTAATATCAAGTTTTTGGGCATGGGCTTTTAAATATTCCAGTGCCAACATGACAGACTCTTTCATCACTTCGCCAAGATTTCCTGTTGTTGTCAAACCACCTTTCCCTCGGCTCAAGCTCGACTCTATGAACAGTATTTGTCCGCCAACAGCCGTCCAAGCCAAGCCTGTTACAACTCCAGCATGCTGATTATCTTGATATTCGCTATTGATAAACCTTGGCGCACCCAAAATGGTTTGTACAGATTCTTTTGTCAATTTTGGAGTACGTTTTTCTTCCATCGCAATTTGACGAGCAGTAACCCTAGTGATTTTTGCAATCTGTTTATCCAACTCACGAACACCAGATTCGCGTGTATATCCTGTAATTATTTTATGCAAAACCTCTTCGTTAAACCTAAGCTGACTCTTACGAACGCCGTGATTTTCAAGTTGTTTAGGGATTAAGTGTCGTATCGCAATCTCCGTCTTTTCCTCGACAATATATCCGCTTACATCAATTATTTCCATTCTGTCGAGAAGTGCCAGATTAATGGTTGATAAAGTGTTTGCGGTTGCGATAAACAACACTTTTGATAAATCGTATTCTATTTCGAGATAGTTATCATGAAAATTTGTATTCTGCTCTGGGTCAAGGACTTCAAGAAGTGCAAAAGCCGGATTTCCTCTGAAATCGCTACCTATTTTATCAATCTCATCAAGAACAAAAACAGGATTAGACGACTTCACTTTTTTGAGCCCCTGAATAATACGACCAGGCATAGCACCAATATATGTTTTACGATGCCCACGTATTTCAGATTCATCGTGCAGTCCACCGAGAGACATACGCATGTATTTTCTTTTCAATGCACGTGCAACAGATTTTCCTAATGATGTTTTTCCGACTCCAGGGGGACCAACAAGACAAAGAATTGGAGCTTTTAAGTCGCCTTTAAGTTTCAGGACAGCAAGGTGTTCCAAAATTCTATCTTTAACCTTTTCTAATCCGAAATGGTCTTCATCAAGAATTTTCTGAGCACGTTTCATGTCAAAATTATCTTTCGTATATATTTCCCACGGCAGTTCGAGCATAATATCCAAATAGTTATGCTGGTTCGAGTACTCGGGAGATGCCGGGTTGATGCGTTCCAATTTTTTAAGTTCGCGCTTAAAAATTTCATGTGTTTTATTACTCCACTTCATTTTTTTGGCACGCTTACGCAATTCTTCTACCTCTACTTCTTCTTCGTTGTTATCACCAAGTTCATTACGTATAGTTTTCATCTGCTGATTTAGCAAATATTCGCGCTGTTGTTGGTCTATTTCTACTTTTACCTTCGATTGAATATCACTTTGCAGTTCCAGTCTTTGCAGTTCAACAGTCAGATATTCAAGTAGTTTTTGTGCCCTAACACGAAGGTCGCTAACCTCAAGAAGTTGCTGTTTTTTAGAAGACGCAATTTCACTATTTGACGAAATATAGTTTATCAAAAAAGAAATATTTACAATGTTTCTTAACGCAAACGAAGCTTCCGGTGGAATATGGTTAGATAGGTTTATGATGTTCAGTGCCAATTCTTTAATAGACCCTGCAATTGCCTCAAATTCTTCATCTACATTAGGGACAGTATCATTTAATATTCTTGGCACAACCGTAAAAAATGGTTCAGTAGAAACAAAGCGTTCAATTTCAAAACGTTGCTTACCTTGAATGATGACAGTGATAGAATCATCGGGCATCTCAAGAATTTTTATTATACGAGCAATTGTGCCAATTTTATTCAAGTCCGAAACAGTAGGATCTTCTATTTCTGCGTCAATTTGCGATACCGTTCCTAATGTTTTATTACCAGTATAAATTTGCTGTATGAGTTCAAGCGATTTGGAGCGTCCGACAGCTATTGGTATAACAACCCCCGGAAAAAGAACTGCATTACGTAATGATAACACTGGTAGTTCTTGCGGTATTTTTTCAATTGGTAGTTCGTTATTCTCATCTTCACCAAAAATTGAGATTATCTCGTTTTCTTTTCCTGCCAATAGTTTTCTTTGTATAGCATTTGCCAATTCTGTCATGGTAACTTTAATACTTTTTTATTCTATTATTCTTTCTTATTTATTTATAATCAACAGATTATTGTGTAATAATTGTTTTTTACTATTGCCAAATCTGCTTTTTAAAAACCACAAAGTGCGAAATTTTTATCCACACATATTAGTAATTTGAATTTTTCTGTCAAATTGTCAGCTTGACTTGAGATTTTTTAGCGGTCTTATACTTGACAATCTGTATGCCAAAAAATGTCGAAAAAATTATGGCTTTTTGTAAGAATTTTTTTTTGTCATTTCTATTTTATATCCAGAAATAATAGGACTCTCAGATTTTTTCATTTTCATAATTCGTAAAAAATACTTGCCTCGGCTTAATTCTTTGACTTTTAGTGTTGTACCTACAATTTGTTCGTTACTTTTTGGAGTAGCTTTTTCAATTTCTAGTCCACCATTCGAAAACAAAACAAGCTCTATCGACGAATAAGCAATTTTCGAAGGATAAGTTCTTATTTCTATTTCACTAGACTTAACGTCTTTAACTTCAAACGAATACCAGTCAATATCGGTATCCAAATCTTTATTTTCTTTTCCGAGATAACACTTGTGAAACGTATGAATCTGTGTTTTACCAAGATGTAGTAATGTTGCCATTTCGCGATTATCATCAGGCTCGTATTTATCGAAAATATACGCATTTTGAGCTGCGTTTTTATACTTTGGCGCATGCCACGCCTCAATGTTTTTTTCGCGAGCCGTATAAACCATGACTGCAATTTGACCAAGAGTAAACTTTTCGCGACACGACCGTGGTTCTGGATAGGACATAATATTATCAGTCGCAGGTAAATACTTATCACCCCAATTATCAGTAAGTTGATTATCAGTATATTCGCAGTCATCAGACACACGCCCAGTCAAATCTGGTTCTGCTGGCGTATCACAAAGCCCATCACCACTTTGCTCGCAAATTACACCTTTTTTGAAACAGCCATCGTATGTACGCGTACGACTAACAGCTTCTTGGCGACATTTACCCTTCGTCCAATTACGGTGTGGATGATGCAATCCCAAAAAATGCCCAATTTCATGCGCCAACGATGTCGATGAAGAGTTCTTAGATAAAATGACAGCCTCAGTAAAATAATTGTAACTACCACGAACAAAAATAGACCTGCCAAATAGTTTTTTCTTTTGCAATGAGTTGATTAAATGTACATTAACGCACTCATCTACACGTCTAAAATATGTTTGTATTGGTGCTTCAATGCGATAGCCCATTTTTAAACGGCGTTTATTTCGCACGTATTTTATAGGCAAAATATAATACAAAAAACCTGTATTATTGACTGTGTTAAAGTAGTTTAGCTCTTGTACAACTCGCTTCACTTGCAAATCATTAAATCCTTTTTTATTATTCCTATCTCGATAAACAAAAAGTTGCACAGGCACACGAAACAACACCTTTGTAGAATCTGGCGTATCCTGAAAATACCCACACGAGTCCAAAATTTCACGTAGATAATCGTTGTCGCCAAACCATGGCAACTTTTCAAACGTGCGGTCATCTACTTCTTTTGTTCCACAAAAATCGTCAACTTGCTGCGCAATTAAATCAAAAGACGAAAACGCAAGCCCACCAAGCCAAAGCAGAAAAGAAAAGGCGACATTTTTTGATACATTTTTAAATGAATACAATAAAATTTTCATCTTTGTTATTAATCTAAATATTAGCACTATAAGTTTATGATTAAATACCGACGTGTACTTTTTCAACATTTGACACAAAGTTTAAATTTATATTGGAAAGCAAATAATTTTTAGTTAAAATTGGCAAAAGTACACAGTGTAATTTATCACAAAACGTATTGCATTGATACTTAGGTTTATAGCAACTATTAAAGTGTCGATTATTTTTACGCAGTTATTAATATTTGGTTTATTCAAAAAAAAAAATTGAAATTCATAACGCTGTGGCAATTAAATTATGCCCACAAAAACACGTATAACGCATATTTTCAATGCAAATTGATTTTACGAATAAACCACATGGTTCTATGGTAGAACAGACATATTAAATAATTGACTTGAAACTGCTTAATTTTCTGAATGCAAGTGAATTGAGCAAAAATTGGACATTTTAGATTTGAAAAAGCACATGATAATTATTAAATAGCTGATATTCAGCATTAATAAATTGTGGTAATTGTAATTCTACTCGTAAAATGTCCAAAATCAATTGCGAAAATAGTCATTATTTTATATCTCTGTTATAGAATTAAGCGGTTTAAAAGGTGTCAATTTAGATGTTCTGTAAAGAGAAGA
>JAOZMU010000095.1 GCA_029934165.1 Bacteroidales bacterium | reverse complement strand
CAGAGCTAAAAATAGCTAATTATTAACACCCCAGTCTAAGACCTATTTAATGTTGCTTACGCATTTCTGCAAAGTTCACTTAATCAGCGAAATATGAACAAGTAAATATGTAAAAACTTTTGTATGAGTGCTTAATATGAACATTATCGGGAGTAAGCCAGTTCGTAATTCGTGTTTTTTTAAAGAATATTTTGCTTTTCAAACCAGTGTTTTATGTGAATGTATAAAAACCGATTGACCTCGAATATTTTATTCTGATGTTCAACAATTATACCCGAACGACGTAAAAAGTCAATATCGGAATTTATTTTTTGAGCCGATGTTTTCATAATTCGAGCCAATTTTTCTGCCGACATTTGTCGATGTAATAAAAGTTGAAGAACAAATATTTTTTGGTCTTCTGTTAAAAGCTCAAACGCCAAAAAGTTAGGTTGTTTTGGCAACGAAATTTCAACATATTCGCCGTCAAATGAGGTTATTGATGTAACCCAAGAAAATAATGCTGCACCAATATTACCTGTCGAGAAATAGAAATGACGCGTAAACAAAGCTGCATATTCCGATGAGCCAATTTTTGTGTTTTTCTTGCCTGTTATCCTCAGTTTCAAGCCACTAGATTGTTGTCGGAACAAGATAATGTTGCGCAAAGTTTCTGCATCGACAGGTGTACACTCAATTGTGCTGATGAAACTACGGGCAATATTTTTTATGCTATTCATAGTTCTAAATGCGTGAATATCTGCATTAACAATAAATAAACATTTATCTGAGTGTTTATCAATCATCGTTGCAATAAAGTTAATTACATCGAAACCAGCATCGGATTTTTCCCACCAAAGCTCTAAGTCGTCAAGAATAATTACGCTATCCTGTGGCATTTTCTTCAAAATCGAAGCTGGATTTCCTTTCATTCGCAATGCACTTTGTAAGTGTTGTTTAAATTCATTTATTGTAACAGAACCACCACGAGGCGGGCTTAAAAGATATACGTCAGATGAATTAAAGTGCTGAGAAACAGTGTATTGCGATAAGAATGTTTTGCCCGAGTTTTGTTCTCCAACTATCAATATTCCGCCATAATGTCCGTCCCGAAATCTCTCAATTGCAATGTTTGCCTGTTCCAACTGCTCTTGTCTGCCGTTCCAAAACTCGTTGTGATAGTAGTGTTTCCGCAAAAACAACTGCTGATAATAGAATGGCAGTTTGTTTATCATTTTTTTATTTATGGAAACAGAATCCAACAAATCGAGGAATTTATTTACCGTGTTTTCGTCTGTCAAACTTGGGTTGTGTGTTTGTTTTGTCATTATGGCAGTTCGGCTTTGGCGATACCAAAACTGGTCGACTTGATTGGCAATAAATTTCCGTGCTTTCAGTATTCGCGTTGAGATAAGGTTGAGCCTATTTCGCGCTTCTTGGCTTTTTATGTATTGCTTTAGGTTTATGGCTGCCTTCGAAAAAGCGTAGTATGACAATTGCCCGTAAGTTGCATTAAGTCTTTCGTTTATGGTACGAATAATTTGACTTTGTTTTTCTTCGACTTGGTTGGCAATTAGTTTGATTTTTGCTTGTTGCTCGGCAATAAATTTCGGAATATTTTTTGGCGTATTGGCAAATTGCAAATCGACTCCCGAAATTTCCTGATGGTCGACGCTAAACGATATTAATCGTAGCGTATCGAGGATAGAATTATTTGTTTTTTCGAGCCAGACGGGTAGTTGGTCGGCAATGCGCTGAAACGGGAAAAGTGCCTCTTCTTGAATGATATAGGCAAACAACCGCGAAACAGAAATGCGTATTGTTTCGACTTTCTCGAACTGATGGCTATTGAAGTTATTGAAAGAATCTTCGCTCAAAACTTCAACTTCTTCGGGCAAACGGTTTGCGATTTTTTGCATATTTTGCGAAATAAAATCGAAAACTTCCTTAAACGGCAGAAAAATATTCTCGTTAGAAAATATTATGCCAACCTCTTCGGGAGCAAAAGTTGTCGCAGTTCCGGCTTGCGTTTTCTCCAGATAATCAGAGAGATAATTGTGGAGTTTATCAATTTTCTCCTTGAAATGTTCGAGAAAGCGTGTTTCAATTTCTTTGTCGATTTTCTGAAAAATGCGACGCAACCGAACCTGAACGGCAAGCAACTGAAACTCTGTTTGTGCAGCATTGAGAAACAACTGGTGATTGCGTTGCCACAATCTCGGCACCGAATTTAATTTACCTAACATTATGGCTTTTTTTCTTCGGACAATGCGTGATGCTCTGGTGTATCTATTTATACGTACTTGCTTGCATTTTTCGCCGATAACTTGTGTGGCTTTATGCGCATCGTTGATGAGTGAGTTCAAAATAGATTGCAACGATTTTTGACTTAAATTATCAAATCTTTCAATCAATTTTTTCATACGATTTACCTCGCCAGAAAAAACAGCTTTTTCTAATGTTTTGCTGTCTATTTTGCTGTCGAACAGCATCATAGAGTTGCCAAATTCTATGATTAGTTTTTGTAACTCAATGACATATTGTGCGCAAATTAGTCCCCATTTTTCCTGCGTTTCAAGAAAACCGCGATACCCAATATTAGGAATTTGATTGTCGATAAGTTTTTGGTAGTCAATCGTATAGCTTGATTTCCGCCCCGTAAAATGTGTTTTTAATCTATTTTTATACTTAAAAAACAAAAGTGGTAAACTGTCATCTAACAACGGTTTTAATTCATCGTTACGATAAATCGTATATAGTTGTTTTGGCATTAGTTGCGATGTTTTTGAGAGTTGTTGCAAAAACTCAGAAATTCCTTTTTCGAGAGTTTTTGTCTGTTTCTCAATAGTTTTGCCTCCCAACTCGTCAATTATTTTTTGAGCCCTAATTAGTACGTTTGAGTGCGTGCGCGTAATAATATTTAATCGTTCTTGCTTGTTTTTTTCGGCAGAGATTTTATCGTATAAATTATCTAAATTTTTGGCAAGTAATGTTTTTAGTTTTTGTGCTATTTCGTTGTGATAACGTGCTATTTCGAGAATTGTATCGCGATAGAACGTCCGACCGCCAACCTGCAATTGTTCATCGAGGACTTTCAAATCTTCGCCATGAATTGTGTTTTCGGGCAAGACAAGCTCTGGAGTTATCAGGTTTGTCTCGACAAGTAAATTCAATTCTTTTTTCTTTTCAATCTCTGCTTTTGTTAGCTCGAATTGCGCTCCGAATTTTAGTTTTTTAAATTGCGATGACGATTTCAGAAGAACCACAGTGCCAATGTCTTGCATAAGATTGTTTGTGCGCTCAATAAATTCGCTTTCTTTTCCTATGGCAATTTTCGGCGGAATGCCCAAAAATGTTAAATCTGTGTTTATCGACTCGACACGTATTATATCGTAAAATGATTTTTGTTCTATTTGATTGTTTAATATTTTAATTTCTGCATTGTTAATTCTCAGATTATCAAAGATTTGTGCGGCTCGCTTACTTATTTTCGGGCTTTCTTCGTTGTTAGGATTTACTATCAGAAGACGAATTTTCGCATCGCGCCACTCCGGCGAAGTGCAAATAAATTTTGATAAAGTAAGCGCAAAATTGCCGTTGTTTCCTGCACCACGCCACCAAATATCAATAACTTTTTTGTTTCCGAAACCTTTTTTTGTGCAATAATCGACTAAAAGCAAGTTCAAATCAAGGTCTGTCAGTGTGTTTATCATCTCCACAAATCGTTGCGGATTGTGCGTATGCCTCGCCCATCCCAAAAGCGTTGTGTTTGGCTCGATGCCGGAAAAACCATAAGTTGATGCAATGTTTTCTATGCCTTCGTAAATGTCGCGACACGTTTGTCGACGGGTAAAAACGCCTTTGTTTTCCTCGGTTCTGTTTGGTATTGATTGTTCGTGTTTGGGGAGTATTTTAGATTTTTTATTCTCGTGCAACTCAAAACCCGACATCATTCCGTACTGCCCAACGATAAATTTCCCAAACTCAAGAAGGTGGGGGCGACGTTGTGAGTTTCCGCTGAACAAAATAATGTTTGGCTGCCAATTTCTTTGTTCTAAACTTTGATTATCCATGCGATGTAATGCCACGCGAACTATTGATGTCCAGACACTTTGCCATACATCGCCATAGTCTGTTCGGAGTTGTTTTCTCTTCAGGATAAAATATATTGTTCCCATAATAAGAAAGGAAATTACCATCGCAAGTGGGTCGAGAAAAATCATTATCCCGATGCAGGACAAAAAGCCTATCAAGCCGATTATTTTGGGGACACGAAAAGTTGGGCGAAAATCGGTGCTTGCCCAGCTTTCGAGCCAAAAGGCAAGGTTTATAAAACTATACGAAGCCAAATAAAACATGGAAACTATACGTGCAATTACATCTAATTCGCCAATTAATATCCCGATTTCGGCAAGAGCAAAAACAAAAAGCAAGGCATTTCTTGGTTCGTTGGACGAGCCATTTCCCTTTGCAAAAAACGATGGTGCGATTTTGTCTATCGCAATGGCTTGCAATATTCTTGGACCGCCCAAAATGCCACCTAGTGCCGATGAAAGTGTTGCTCCCCATACACCTAAAATAACAAGTGGCGAAAACCATGCTATTTTCATCACAAAGTTTTTATCGTTCATCAGCATTTGTGGGTCAACAAAAAATGCAAATGCAACGGTTAATAAAACATAAACAATAAAGCCAACAGCTATTGAAAGAAGCGTACCACTTGGAATGTCTTTTTTTGCGTTTTTCAAATCGCCAGACATCGCAACACCAGCCGTGAAACCTGTTACGGCAGGAAAAAAGATGGCAAAAACTTTGTCTAACGAGACGGCATCTTTCGGTGGTGTGAGCAGTGGTTGTGCTGGAATTGCGTCGATGTTGAGATATAGCCCTACTGCAATGGATATGAGCGATATGGCTATAAATGCAAGTATGAAAAATTGGGCTTTTATGGCGAGCGAAGTAGAAATAAAAGCAATGACAACCAAAATAATAATTACGACTGTGCCCAAAAGCCGAAAATCGTTTATCGTATTTCCCAGTCCTGTGATTTGTCGCATAATTTCTATGCCGAGAAAATTTTCTGCAAACCCAATGATATACAGAGAGATACTGAGTGCTGTACCAATGGTCAGAGCCGAGCCAATTGCGCCTCCCATCGGAAATCCGAGGCTGCGCGATAAGATGTAATAAATTCCGCCTGTTTTGATTTTTTTATCTGTCGCGACTGACGAAATACTCAAACCGGTTGCGATTGAAATAATGTGCGCAAAAACTACGATGCCGAGTGCTGCGTATAGCCCTGCCTGACCAACGACCCACCCAAGTCGCAAGTACATTATTACGCCAAGAATTGTCAATAACGAAGGTGTAAAAACACCCGAAAACGAACCATATTTTTTTGCTTCTGCCATTTTACTTGTCGAAAATCTTTTTTTATGAAATTATACGGAGTCGGAATTGATACTTTTGTTGTTGATAGCCAACATTATGTGCCTATTTGTTTTTTGAGACTGTTTATTTCAGCTCTTAAATCAAGTTCTTTTGTTTTGTTTTTGGTGAAATTAACACCAATATTCAGCACTCGATAAACATTTCCTTCTGTGTCGAAAATAGGCGTGTATGTTTCTGCCAAGAATAAATCTTTATTTTTAATAATTGTATGATGAGTATATTCTTTTGTATGACCAGAAAGTATTTCGTCCCAAAATATTTTATATTTACTAATATCGGTTAATGCCAAAGGCGAAAAATCTTTATGCAATTTGCCCATAACTGTTCCTCGTTCCTGTTTGGTTGTCTGTAAGTACCAATCGTTTACACTAAGTATTTTTCCGGTAGCATCGTATTCAATAACAGATGTGCATGTATTTAATGCTCGCCAAAGTGAGTTTATCGACTCTTCGCGACGTTGCGTTTCTTCTTGTGTTGTCTGCATCTCTTCCATGTTTTGGCGCATCTCTTCTTCCTGCGATGCCAACTCGATAGATTTTTCGTTAGATTCTTTTAGTAATTTATTCGTTTGAATGTTGTTTTTCACCGTAAAAATTGTCGATGCAATACTTTCGCCCACGCGCTCGACAAAATTTATTTCGTATTGCTGAAAAACATGAAACGATGCAATCTCGACTACACCATGTATCTGGTTATTAGAAAGTAATGGTATTAATATTAGGCTCGTTGGGTTGTCGTCGCCAAGACCAGATGTTATTTTTATGTACTCTTTCGGAATATCGGTCAGAAAAATTGTTTCTCTTTCCTGAGCGCATCTCCCGATGAGGTTCTCGCCAAATTCGACACGATTTTTTATGAATTTTTTTGTGTCGTAGGCATAAGCCGACATTAGCTCAAGGAAAACTTCCTCGCTATTGTCCTCATTAACAAGAAAAATTCCTCCTTGATTTGCGTTCAAATATTTTACTAAATCGCGGATAATTGTAAATGATAAATCTTCCAAATTCTCGCTATTTTTGCGCAAAAGTTCGGCAAAATTTGCAATTCCTGCTGTTGCCCATTTTTGCTGCCTATCAATTTCCTTGCGTTTGTTTTCTTCGTCATCTGCCAAAAGCAAACTTTTTCGCATATCCAACAAAGCATTTCCCAAAACATCTTGATTGCTAAGGATAGAAAAATGCGAGTTTAGGTTTCCCTTGCCAATTTCTCCGGCAAAAGTGGCAGTACGCCGTAAGCCTTCAAGTAAAATATTTACAGATTGACGCATTTGTCCAATTTCATCGGTGGTGCGAACGCTGAGTTTTTCAGATGTGTAAATGCTTCCTTTTGCCAACTCTTTCAATATCTGTGTTATACGTTGTATCGGCGAAGTAACATATCGTGCCAAAAGCCATGTGCCTATACTCAAAATCATAAGTCCAATCAAGCCAACAGTTAGCGAAACCTGAAAATTGTCTTTTGCCTGTTTCATTATCGTTTCCATTGGCACAACAAGCCCAAAAGCCCATGGTGTGGTGGTGTTTCCAATTGTTATTGGTGCGATAGAAATGTACGATTGACTACCGTCCATTTCGTTTTTTACAAACTGAAATTTCTTGCCCATTTGTATGTTTTTTATGACATCGTATCGTTTATCGTATGTTGAGTCTATTTTTGCAATCGACTGGTTGATGTAGGCAGGGTTTGGGTGTGCGACATATTTACCGTTATTGGAAACAAAAAAAGCATAACTTCCTTTAAATGGCGAAATTGTATCTGTCAGGCTTTGAAATCGTGTCAGGCTAACATCAATTCCTGTTGCGCCCGTAAATTCTCCATCTCTCATTATTGGAACGACAAGGCTTGTTTCGAGAATCTTATCGTCTTTGCTCCCTGTGTAAGAAAAATAATAAGGTTCAAGTATTACTTCAACTCGTCCTGTTTTTATGCTGTAATAGATGGTGTTCTCATCTTCGTCTGCAACATCTAAGGTGTCTTCTGTTATTGAAATTTCATCATTTTCGATGTGGACAATGGAACGCGCCCGACCATAAGAAGATGGATAATCTGGTTCGTAGGCAAATAATTCCCAGTTTGCCCAGACTGCCAGATAGTTGAAGTGGTTTTCGTAAACCTTTATAAGCATTTCATTATAAACCTGTTTGCGAAGTTCTGGCGGTATCGCTTCTTGTCCTAAAAACGAATGAGCTAATGTTCGAGCAACATCTAAATCTACATCAAGTTCTGCTTTAATTAAGTAAGCATATTCTCTTGAATAAGAGTCTGTTAATCGCTTTGTGTTTTCAAGAGTAAAGTCGCGAGATTTTATCGCAATATAACTTACCGTTGCGATAAAAATAACAATTGTAGTACTTAACACAAAAATCATAATTTTAGCACTTAGTTTCATGTGTTTTATTTTTATAAGCACATAGTGCTATTTATTGGGTAAATAATTGTGTTTAAATTCATGTTTACTTCTCGAATTTTTTTCGCAAGTAATTTTCAATTTCCATGAAATACTTTTCATTTATGGCATAGATAGTAATTTCTACAATAATAGCATTATCAAGCTCTTCAACTATAACTACTTTGGCGTTTTTGCGTAACGAAATCCAAGGAAGATTCTTGGTAGATTTTTGGATATTATCTGCCAAAGTGCTGAACGTCTCGGCTTTTTTTGCCTTCATTCGGAAAGTATGCCCCGAAATGGTTTTGCCGTGATGCTGACGCTCGTTTACTGCTGTAAGAAGTTGTGTATAAGGAACAAACAAGACCCTTCCGTTACTGTTTTCTATCTCTAATGTGCGTTTTCCGAATCTACGAATTTTCCCGGAAATATCGCCGGAAATAATTTTCTCGTCTATCTTGAAATGGTTGGAATATCGGAAAATTATTCCCGAAATGTAATCTCTTGTTACAAGCTGAAGCGCACGTCCAAAAACAATGATACTCAAAACAATAGCTCCAAGTGCATATACGCTGTTCGCTGCCCAGTTGATTTGAACAAACCAAATGAAAAAACAAACCCAAAGTAGCAGTTCGATAATTGGCAAGTTGCGTATGAGCCAATTTTTAACCCTTAGTTTACGGACGACAACTGGCAGATAGAAATTTATTGCTCGAAATGTCAACCACAGCAAAACCGCTACTATCAGTCCTTCGTACAACGGAAAACTCGAAAATGTTAGCTCGTCAAATTTCATTAGCAATTTTTTATTTCCACGAATTATTTTGGCTCGCATAAATTTTTGCTGCCTCTGTTAATTGGTCATACCACTCTTGCCCGTGCTTGCGGATAAGTGGCTCTTTAAGAAAGACATACGCTGGCACATCTTCTTTTTTGCCGAGTTTTATCGCACCTTTACAAATATCCCAAGTGTCGTAGTTGACGGCGGTAAAGCTACGGTATTCGTTTTCGCGGATAGGGTAAAGGTGGCACGAGATAGGTTTCTGAAAATCAATGGCTTTGTCGAGCCACGCCTTCTCGATGCCACATTTTGCCACATCGCCATCAAAAACAGTGAACGCACATTGTGCCGTGCCTATCAGCATTGTAACTGTGTCGCCTTCAGTGTCTATGAACCATGCGCCATTTTTGTCGATGGCTTTTATTCCTTCTTTTGTGATATATTTTTTTATGCTCGGCAGTAGTTCGTCAAGCAAATCGCGTTCTTTTTCGGAAAGCGGTGCGCCAGAATCTCCCTCGATACAACATGCGCCTTTGCAGTGGCTCAAATCGCAGATAAATTTTTTTTCTAAAACATCGCCACTGACCAGAGTATCTCCTATTTCTAACATAATTTCTTCTTCTTGCTCTGTATTATTTGTCATAATTTTTGTGTGTATTTATAAAACATAGCTGGCGGTAATAGTTTGTTTCGCTACTATTGGCGCGGTTTCAAGCAATACTGACAGTATTAACAATTTTGTGTTCTTTGCAATGTGTTAAATATCAAGTTGTAAGGGCGAAGTCAGAAA
>JAOZMU010000094.1 GCA_029934165.1 Bacteroidales bacterium | reverse complement strand
AAGAGGGAATAGAAGAGGGATTGGAACGAGGGTTAGAACAAGGATTAGAACAAGGTTTAGAACAAGGTTTAGAACAAGGTTTAGAACAAGGTTTAGAACAAGGTTTAGAACAAGGTTTGAAACAAGGATTAGACCAAGGTTTGGAACAAGGATTAGAACAAGGGAAACATGACGAAAAGACTGCAATAGCAATTGGAATGATAAAAGAAAATATACCTGTTGAACTGATAATGAAAGTAACAAAACTTAATAAAAAAACGATTGAACAATTAATCAACTAAAGTTTTTGCTTTCATAACGACCACATATACAGATAATTATAAGTTTGCGGTGATTTATAAAAATGCTCATAATCAACGAATTAAAAATCGACCTATGCAATCAAAATTTAATATCACATAAATAATAAATTTTGGATTATTTTTATCGACTTTAAATATTATCAGGCGTAAACCAATTCGTAATTAACTTATCAAACACCTATAATATTGAATATCAGGCATTTAATTTTTAAATTAGCTATATTTTATGAATTATGTAAGGTTCTTTTGATTGCACATGTCGATAAAAAGCGGAAAAACTTTTGTAAGAATATTTTTGCCACAAAATATTGGGAAAATAACATGAGATAAGAAGTTTAAAGCATCTATTTTTGTAGCGAGATAATTTTTAGTAACTTTGTATAAATTTTAATAAAATAGAACAAAATGGCTTGGATTGATGATATAGTAAAAAGAATACATAATACCGATATGCAAATCATTAATGATGCAAAATCACCATCAGGACAACCTCATGTTGGCTCTCTTCGTGGTATTATTATTCATGATGCACCATTTAGGTATCTAAAAGAAAAAGGTGTTTCAACTAAATTTATTTACGGTTCTGATGACTACGACCCGTTAGATGAACTACCAAAAGGATATTCAAAAGAATATGAAAAGTATTTGGGAATGCCACTTTGCAATGTCCCAGCACCTGAAGGTTCGATACATAGCGATTTGGCTATGCACTTTATAAGTGATTTCTTCAAAATATTTGACGAACTCGGTGTTCAGGCAGAAAAATATTACATGCGTGATATATACAGAAACGGTGTTTTTAACGAGGCGATAGATAAATTACTTAGTAATGTTGAAAAAATAAGAGAAATATATTTGCGTGTTAGTAATTCTGAACGTGCAAATAATTGGTATCCGTTTCAAGTAGTATGCGAGAAATGCGGTAAACTTGGAACTACTGTTGTTACAAATTATGACGGTAAATTAGTTGATTATGAATGTAACCCTAATTTAGTTACTTGGGCTACCGGTTGCGGGCATAAAGGAAAAATGTCGCCATTCAATGGTGGTGGCAAATTACCTTATAAAGTTGAGTGGGCTGCAAAATGGGCATACATGAACATAACAATAGAAGGCGGCGGAACAGACCATAATACAAAAGGAGGTTCAAGAGATGTTGCAGAAGCAATTTACAGAGAAATATTTAAAAAACGTCCACCTTTAAATATTCCTTATGGTTTTTTCATGTTAGAAGGTAAAAAAATGTCATCTTCAAAAGGAATAGGTGCAACAGCAAGAGACATGACAAATTTTTTACCCCCAGAAGTTTTAAGATATTTAATGTTTGGTTCACACCCAAAACGAGAAGTAAATTTTGCTCCAAATGAAAATTATATAACAAAATTGTTTAATGATTTTGACAGATTGCATAATAAATTTCATATAACAAAAAATGCAAATCAAGCCGAGAAAAACATTTACAATTTAGCACAAGTTTTTTCTGATAATTACTATTTTACTTCAGATTTTTCACTTATTATTACTCTTTTACAACTTCCGCACAAAGATATATATGAGGAAGCTGAAAAATTAAAAGATGCACCTTTAACGGAATTTGAAACTCAAAACTTAAATTTAAGAATACGAGCAGCTAAATATTGGTTAGATAATATTGCACCTGATGAAGATAAATTAATTTTACAAAAAGATGTTCCAGAAAATGCTCAAAATTTAACTGTTACTCAAAAAGCATTCCTTGAAAACCTTGCAAAATCTATCAATAATAGTAAATGGACAGAAAAAGATTTACAAACAGCAATGTTTAGTGCAGCAAGGCTAACACCAATATTGCCAAAAGACAGTTTTGAGGCTTTTTATACTGTTTTACTTGACAAAAAACAAGGTCCCAAAGCAGGTAATTTAATGTATTTTTTAGAAAAAGAATACTTGTTAAAAATGTTTACATCTGTTAAATTCGACAGGATAAAATTTTGGAAACATACAAGTCTAACAGTTAATGAATTTGAATTTTGGTTAAACAAAGAAAAATCAAATATCGTAAAATCAGACGTGCGTATTGACTTCATCAATAGAGAAAAAAACACAACCCAAACATATAGTACTGGTGTTATTGAGTTTACATTTAAAATGACTGACAATAAAACATATTTGAAACGCATTTATTTAAAGGAGTTTTTTGAAGGTAAAACAGAAACACAAAAAGAATTAGAAAAGTTTAAAATTTATGCAAAAGATTATATCGAAAAAACAATTAGTCAATATAATATTGATTTGAATTAATGTCTAAGACCTATTTTTCATGAAATGTATTAGCTGTGAATTAGCAACTTACGTTAATAAAAAGCAGAAAAATTTTTGTAAGTAATGGAAAATTAATAATTAATAATTTTGCTTACGCCTGATTTAGTTTTAGTTAGGAATTTTAATGGCTTACTTTATTAAATTCATTTTACTAAGAGTACTTAGAAGAAAAATATATACGATAATGGCTGGAATTAAACCCTCGGAAGTATCCGAAATCCTAAAAAAACAAATCGAAGGATTTACTGCCGATGCAGAATTAGAAGAAGTAGGCACAGTGCTTCAGGTTGGCGATGGAATTGCCCGTATTTACGGAATGACAAACGTACAGGCAAACGAAATGATTGAGTTTGACAATGGTATGAAAGGCATTGTTTTGAACCTCGAAGAAGACAACATCGGCGCAGTATTGTTAGGCGCATCAGAAGCTATCAAAGAAGGCGACACCGTACGACGTACAAAACGCATTGCATCTATCAATGTTGGCGAAGGGCTGCTTGGGCGTGTTGTGAACACCATGGGTGAGGCGATTGATGGAAAAGGAAAAATCGAAGGAACAACCTACGAGATGCCACTAGAACGACGTGCGCCCGGTGTTATCTATCGGCAGCCCGTGCAAGAGCCGTTACAAACTGGTATTAAGGCGATTGACTCAATGATTCCGATTGGCAGAGGACAGCGCGAGCTTATTATCGGAGACCGCCAAACCGGGAAAACAACCATCGCGATAGATACAATAATAAACCAAAAAGAATTTTACGAAAAAGGCGAACCCGTTTTTTGCATTTACGTAGCGATAGGACAAAAAGGCTCGACAATTGCCAACCTTGCCAAAACACTGGAAGCAAACGGAGCTTTGAAATACACTGTCATTGTGTCGGCAACAGCAGCAGAACCAGCAGCACTGCAATTTTACGCTCCATTTGCAGGAGCAGCCATCGGCGAATATTTCCGCGATACAGGTCGTCCAGCATTGATTGTTTTTGATGATTTATCTAAACAAGCCGTTTCCTACCGCGAGGTTTCGCTCTTGTTGCGCCGACCACCCGGACGAGAGGCATACCCCGGCGATGTGTTTTATCTTCACTCGCGCTTACTAGAACGTGCCGCAAAAATCATCAACTCAGATGTTATTGCAAAGCAAATGAACGACATACCAGAGTCTATCAAACATCTCGTAAAAGGCGGTGGCTCGCTCACGGCTCTGCCAATCATCGAAACGCAAGAGGGAGATGTGTCTGCGTATATTCCGACAAATGTTATTTCAATTACCGACGGACAAATTTTCTTAGAGTCAAATTTATTTAACTCTGGTGTTCGCCCCGCCATCAACGTTGGCATTTCTGTTTCACGCGTGGGAGGAAATGCGCAAATCAAGTCGATGAAAAAAGTAGCCGGAACATTGAAACTAAATCAGGCTCAATATCGTGAGTTAGAGGCTTTTTCTAAGTTTGGCTCAGACCTCGATGCAGCAACAAAAGCTGTTTTAGCGGCTGGCGCACGAAACGTAGAAATTTTGAAACAAGGACAATTTTCACCAGTCTCCGTAGAAAAACAGATTGCCATTATTTTCTGCGGAACAAACAATCTTTTGCGCAATGTGCCTGTTGACAAAGTCCGCGAATTTGAAATTGATTTCATCGAATATCTGGAAATGAAGCACAAAGACATTCTTGAAACTATCCGCAAAGGAAAACTGACAGACCTTGTTGTCGAAGCCCTAAAAAGTGTTGCCAAAGATATTTCTCTGAAATATAAACCACAAAAATAACCTGCAAATTAACAGTTATTCTAACGTTTTTTAGTCGATTATAATTACCTGTATATGAGCGTAAAAAAAGCATCAGGCAGAAGAATTTTGTTTGCAGTTGCAAGCACCTCTTCTGCTGTGATAGCTTCGATTTTTTTGTTTATGCTCTCTAAGCTGCGAACGCGATTAAACGTTAGAAAACTTTTTCCCATGCCAAGCATTAAGCTTTCACGATTTTCTGACGAAATAGCCATTTGTCCCTGCATTTGGCGTTTTGCTTTTTTGAGCTGCATTGAGCCTAATTTATTCGTCCGAAGTTTTTCAAACTCTTTGAATATCAGGCTTATACTACGTTCTATGTTTTCTTTGTCAGTCCCGAAATATACGCAGAATGTGCCAATGTCTGTGAAGGCAGAATAATTTGCTTCGATGTTATAGGCTAATCCGTGCTTTTCGCGCAGCATCAAGTTTAAACGCGAGTTCATTCCGGGGCCGCCCAAGATGTTGTTTAACAAGCTCAAAGAATATTTTTGCGGGTCGAAAATATCGTATGCCAAATTTCCCATCATGCAATGTGCCTGAAAGGTATCTTTTTCGACAATTTTTGTAGCTGCCTCAAACTGCTGAGGACAAACACGTTGAAATGTGCGTTTGTTTGATGGAATTTGGCTGAAATATTTTTTCGTGAATTTTGCAAGACTCTCAAAACTTATGTCGCCTATTGAGCAGAAAATCATTTGGTCGGTATTGTGCGTACGCATTATAAAACTCTCTATATCAGCTTTTTTATATTTATTTAAAGATTCTTCGGAGCCGAGAATATTTCTGCCGATTGGGTCGTTGGGAAACATTTGTTCATCGAAATCATCGAAAATAGATTCGGCAGGGCTGTCTTTGTATGAGTTTATCTCTTCGATTATCACTTCTTTTTCGCGCAGAAGTTCTTTTTCTGGAAATGTAGAATGAAACATTATGTCGGAAATTAACTCAATGGCTCGCTCAAAATCGTTACTCAAAAATGTCGAATGTACGCATGTTTGCTCTTTAGATGTATAGGCATTTATCTCTCCGCCAACATCTTCGAGACGACTGATAATATGGTATGCCTTACGTTTTTTTGTTCCCTTAAAAACCATGTGCTCAACGAAATGCGCCATTCCATGCTCGTTGTCAAGTTCATCGCGTGCGCCAGTGTTGATGATGATGCCACAGTGTCCAACAGGCGAAGTGTCTTGTTTGTGGATTATTCGGATTCCGTTTTCGAGCGTTAGTGCATCGTATTTCATCTGATTTTTTCGATTATTTGAACAAAGCTAAATTAAATTTAGGCAATTCACAATATATAATTAGCCATTTGCTTTACACCAATATTTGCTATTCGTGAATTAAGTACTCTTACAAAAGTTCTTACGCTTTTTATTAACCTAAGTTGTTAATTCACAGCTTAAACGTTTCATAAAAAATAGGTCTTAGACCTTACGCCTGATAATATTCATGGTACAAAATTTATTGGACTAAGTTATTTTTTAGCAACGCCTAAAGGCTATTAAATGTTAGTCTCAGTGGTTATGTTTGTGTGTCATGTAACGTTTTGATTTACATAGGATAATGACGCTGCTTTAACGAAATTTCTTTCGTTTCATAATAGCAGAATGAATCATAACGTCTTTTAGATTAATTTCTGGAATATATTTCTTTTTTAGTAAACGATTACTTTCTCTCTGACTAGGATTTTCATCGGTCTCCTCTTCTTTTTCTATTTCTTCTTTCGGAGTTGTGTCTGGTTCTTCTTCATTATCAGTGTTTTGCTCGTCCGAAACAACTTCTTCTTCGGCTATTTCTGGCTCTTTATTGAGCAGGGAATATTTATCAATAATCTTGTCAATATTTTGTGCAGGAGCAACATTTTCTATGGTTCGGTGAATTGTAATTCTACTTTCTATCAAAGCAAAATTATCTAAAACCGATGGTTCTTCATTAAAATCAAGCACTAAAGTCTTTTTCTTCCTAAGAAAAAAGAACAAAATTAAAACCACGACAAAAATTGCAATTATTCCTATAAACAAATTATCCATACTTTTATCAATCAATATTGAACGAAACATCGAAAATCAACACCAAGCCATTTTTAGTTACATTAATTAAAATCCCATAACATTTTACAACTCTATTGCTTACAAAGATAGTAAAATTTATTTGTTTTTTGGACGCTAACCAAAGTGCATTTCAACAAAATCAATATACGTACTATTTTAACAGAATCTTAACTCCAAAGCATTAAGACATATTCATGTAGTTTTTCTATTTTATAACCGAAAAATTTTATTTTAAATCAACCAAAACTCAATTTATTATGACCAAATTTTCGTTACTCCTTATTATGTGTTTCATTACTGGTGGACTTGCTGCCCAAGATTTAGTGAAAATTGGGCTGCATTCGCCCGATGATGTCAAAAATTTTATCCTCGACAAAAGTGTGAGAGTAAATTATATTGGCGATGATTTCATAATCGCTACGACAAAAAACCGTCAAAAAGCAAATTTTAATTTATTAAAAAAAGACGCTTGGCGACAACAAGAAAAGGAATATTTCTTTGTTGGATTGCCAGAAGCTGACGAGCGTTATTTGTCTGAGATAAAGTCAAATGCAAGCGTTTTATACCACTCCGATGATTATGCAATTGTTTGTGGAGATGCCGGCTGGAATAAAAATATGGCTCCTGCTTTGCATGGTGGTTTTGTTCGTATTTATCCCAATGCTATTTCATTGCCAGCAGTTGTTGACATACCAGAAATTAACCACAAAGACATTGACCCGCTAATTGAGGGCTATGTGGCCGAGGTTGACGTGGTTGCTGTCGTAAACAACATTCAGCATTTGCAAGATTACGTAACACGAGATTGCTACAAGCCAGAGTCTATCGAAGCTGGTGCGTGGATAAAAAACGAATATGAGTCGATGGGCTTAACAGTTGAATATCAGGATTTTGAAATGCCAAACGGAGCTTCAAGCGACAATGTAATCGCAGTTCAGATGGGTGTCGTAAATCCAACCGAATTTGTTATTGTTGGCGGACATTATGACTCGATAAACCACAGTGGAGATGCACCCGGTGCAGACGACAATGCTTCTGGAACGTCCGCTGTACTTGAGATAGCACGCATTTTAAGTCAGTATGAATTTAATAAAACTATTATTTATTGCGCTTTTTCTGGCGAAGAATACGGACTTTATGGTAGCCGAGCTTATGCTACAAATGCGGCTTACGAAGAAATGAATATTCTTGGATATATTAACATGGACATGATTGGGTATTTAGCACCGGGCGGAATTGTACACACTGATATTGTAGCACCAGCGTCTGCCAACGAATTAGTTGAATTTTATACTCAAGTAGCTACATTATACGTGCCTGAATTAAGCGTCGGAACTGGTGTTCTTTCAGGTGGCAATAGCGACCATACTTCGTTTAACAACAACGGTTTTATGGGAATTTTTCCTTTTGAAGATGTTGATAATTACAGCCCTTATATCCACTCCGATGGCGACACATTAGACGTAAGTGTAAATAGCGAAGAAATGATTTCGGCTCTGACAAAAGCTTCTCTTGCATCGGTGGCGACAATGTCTATCCCTTTTAATGGTATGTATCCGCCAACAAATCTAACGGCTACTGTTAATAGTAATTCGGTAGAATTAAACTGGTTAACACCTAACGTTAAAGATTTTGTTTCTTATAAAGTTTATAGAGACGGCGACCACCTCACAACTATTGATGATATTTCGGAAACAACCTACACCGACAATACTGTGGCAAACTCACAACACTATGAATATCAGGTTACTGCCATGTATTCTGGTGCAATTACTGGCGAATCTTATCCTTCCAATTCAGCAATCGTAGTGATTGGATTAGAAACTATTGCAACTTACGATTTCGAAGACTCGGAACAAAATTGGACTATTGCAAACACTGTAAATGGCTGGCAATATGGTGTTTCTGTAGATTTTGAGGGAAATAACACAAACTATTTGAGTATTGCTTCGGACGATGCCGGAAGTGGCAATAATGTAGCAGATTATGCAATCTCGCCAGAGATAAATTTATCTGGTTTTACAAGCATTAACATCAATTTCGATTACGGCTTTCGTGCGTTAGACACCGATTTTTTGAAAGTCCTTTACAGAACATCGCCAACAGAAGAATGGCAAGTTGCAAAAACGTTAGACGAAAGTGGAATTTTTACAAACTACACAGTACCATTGACTAACGATGCCGTTTCGGAACAAACACAAATTGCGTTTTGGTACGACGACAACAATTCGTGGGCTTGGTATGCAGCCGTTGACAACATAACCATAACAGGCTTTCTCAACAATTCTCTTTATACAACACCAAATAATTTAACGTTAGAAACAGTTAATCAATCAGCAATTTTGACATGGGAAGCCGTTGAACCTGAGAATTTTATTAAATACAATATATATAAAAACGGTGAGTTAATAGAGTCGATTTCAAATGTAACGACAGTAACCTATACCGATGAGACATTACAAAATAATATTTCATATTATTATTACATCACAGCAGAATATACAGAAGGGGAATCTGCGCCGTCAAATGCCGTAGTTGCCGAATTTGTAACAGGAGTGGAAACGATAAACTCGGAAGCAAAAGTCTCTCAAAACTATCCAAATCCGTTTGGCGAAACATCAACTATCGACTTTGTTCTCGAAAAACATAGCAAAGTAGAACTTACAATCTACAACGCAATTGGTGCTATTGTTGCCAAACCTTTAAGTACAGATTATGAGCAAGGTAGCTATACATATACAATTCAAGCATCAGATTTTTCCGAAGGAGTTTACATATACAAAATGAAAATAGGAAACCAAACTTCGACAAAAAGATTTACTGTAATTAAGTAACCTACGGTTTATCACTTGTTATATTGCTATCCTTCAAGGTTTTTCAAAACCTTGAAGGATTTTTGTTTCATTGTAAACCGTTGGCTAACAACTACCCTTACAAAAGTTCTTACGCTTTTTATTAACATAAGTTGCTAATTCACAGCTTAAA
>JAOZMU010000093.1 GCA_029934165.1 Bacteroidales bacterium | reverse complement strand
TTATAAAACACCATCCTAGTTTCAATCCTTGTTTTAATGGATAGCTGACTCAAACTTATACAAATGTATGGGATATGATGGTGTATTTGGGGTTTCAATCCTTGTTTTAATGGATAGCTGACTCAAACCGATATCAAACAACCCCGTCAAATCTGAGCAATTGGAGTTTCAATCCTTGTTTTAATGGATAGCTGACTCAAACGCCTTTGACCCCGAAAAAGCTGACAGACAGGGATTGTTTCAATCCTTGTTTTAATGGATAGCTGACTCAAACTTTTTTCCCGCTGGAAACAGGCATCGCACTTGATAGTTTCAATCCTTGTTTTAATGGATAGCTGACTCAAACTTTCCAAAGTGGAAAAGCCGACTTTCCCGACCTGTTCGGTTTCAATCCTTGTTTTAATGGATAGCTGACTCAAACGCGGAGAGTACCCTCCATAAGCCGCCCTGGCCGCATTGTTTCAATCCTTGTTTTAATGGATAGCTGACTCAAACCGCAGAAAAGGAGCGGATCAAGGAGCGGGGAAAGCTGTTTCAATCCTTGTTTTAATGGATAGCTGACTCAAACAGGCCCGCTGCGGACATCCCGCGGGCGAGCAGCTGTTGTTTCAATCCTTGTTTTAATGGATAGCTGACTCAAACTCCAAGTGACCGTGCAGCAATTCTCTCCGCCCTCTCGTTTCAATCCTTGTTTTAATGGATAGCTGACTCAAACGATATGCTTCTCAGCTTGAGGAACCCAACGGTCTGGTTTCAATCCTTGTTTTAATGGATAGCTGACTCAAACTCATATAAGGGCGATTATCTTCAGATGGTGACAGCAGAGTTTCAATCCTTGTTTTAATGGATAGCTGACTCAAACACAGTTTGATTGAGGTTGAAATTCCCATAAGTCATGGTTTCAATCCTTGTTTTAATGGATAGCTGACTCAAACACCACCAATATATCTTCCTAATAATCTTCAACATAGGTTTCAATCCTTGTTTTAATGGATAGCTGACTCAAACAATACCTACTAATCCTTGTATCTTTATTACCTTCTTGTTTCAATCCTTGTTTTAATGGATAGCTGACTCAAACCGCTGTTTACGTTCAAAGGAAACGATGCCTTAGCCGTTTCAATCCTTGTTTTAATGGATAGCTGACTCAAACTGCCGGGAAGAAGATGACATCCGATAGGATGAAACAGTTTCAATCCTTGTTTTAATGGATAGCTGACTCAAACCGGGCAATCCTCATAAGTCCCACAACACGCCTCAATGTTTCAATCCTTGTTTTAATGGATAGCTGACTCAAACACGACGGACGCTGATTTTGCGGACTGTCAGCCCTGTAGTTTCAATCCTTGTTTTAATGGATAGCTGACTCAAACTGTCAGGTGCTCACAGAATTACTGTCGTCGAAGCATGTTTCAATCCTTGTTTTAATGGATAGCTGACTCAAACTTGCGGCTGTCTGGGGCGACCACGTCGGCTACAAATGGTTTCAATCCTTGTTTTAATGGATAGCTGACTCAAACCGATCCCCGCTGCCGTTAAGCGCAATAAGCCTATCAGTTTCAATCCTTGTTTTAATGGATAGCTGACTCAAACGGAGTCAGTGGAATGGAAAAAGTAGCAGTGGCAAGTTTCAATCCTTGTTTTAATGGATAGCTGACTCAAACTCGAAGTTATCCTCTTCAACTATAGGATCCTCAGGTTTCAATCCTTGTTTTAATGGATAGCTGACTCAAACTAGTTGCTTTCCGGGCTGAATACGGTTTGTTTCAGGAGTTTCAATCCTTGTTTTAATGGATAGCTGACTCAAACTCGGCAAAAGAAACTCTGGAATCTCTGAGCAGTTTTCGTTTCAATCCTTGTTTTAATGGATAGCTGACTCAAACCGGAAAATATTGGAACATGACCTATCGGGGGGAAGTGTTTCAATCCTTGTTTTAATGGATAGCTGACTCAAACCTGGGGCCACATGGGCTCGGGGATGTGATTCTTGGAGGTTTCAATCCTTGTTTTAATGGATAGCTGACTCAAACCGGCACTGATCTGCTGGCCCCAAAGGAGTATAAAAGTTTCAATCCTTGTTTTAATGGATAGCTGACTCAAACATCCCCACCTGTGGCAAAATATTTGTCGTAAGGACATATGCGTTTCAATCCTTGTTTTAATGGATAGCTGACTCAAACAGGGAAAGGAGTATTTTTCTTTATAATCATCTTAGTTTCAATCCTTGTTTTAATGGATAGCTGACTCAAACAAAAATCTCTGACTTCTACTGGCATTCTAATATTGGTTTCAATCCTTGTTTTAATGGATAGCTGACTCAAACAGTCACGGTTCTTTCTCCAGCCTGGCTGTCATAACGGTTTCAATCCTTGTTTTAATGGATAGCTGACTCAAACGGAGATGCTGGAAGCTGATGAAGCGGAACGGGAAAGTTTCAATCCTTGTTTTAATGGATAGCTGACTCAAACGATCTTCAAGCTCTGAGCAGAGTAGGCGCAAAGACTGCGTTTCAATCCTTGTTTTAATGGATAGCTGACTCAAACGCTGTTTCTGTGCGTGGGGGCGTGGGTTCATACGAGGTTTCAATCCTTGTTTTAATGGATAGCTGACTCAAACGGTATTGACGGAAAAAGAAATGAACGCCTTTGACCCGTTTCAATCCTTGTTTTAATGGATAGCTGACTCAAACGGAACGGCGAAGCCGGGATGATATATGACTGCTATGCGTTTCAATCCTTGTTTTAATGGATAGCTGACTCAAACGGGCAATCGGAGAACCACATCCGAGGCATTTCTATCTGTTTCAATCCTTGTTTTAATGGATAGCTGACTCAAACATGACCTATCGGGGGGAAGTTGAAGTAGCGAAAAAGTTTCAATCCTTGTTTTAATGGATAGCTGACTCAAACGAGGACGTTCGGAACTTCCTGAGCATATGCCAGATCAAGTTTCAATCCTTGTTTTAATGGATAGCTGACTCAAACTGACAGTTTTCTATCTGTGGACAAGTATGTATTCTTGTTTCAATCCTTGTTTTAATGGATAGCTGACTCAAACGCCGTCACAGCTACAGCACGTCGGCCAGCTTCTGTGTTTCAATCCTTGTTTTAATGGATAGCTGACTCAAACAATCACAAATCCGTCCCCTTGTCCGAAGGGTCAGGGAGTTTCAATCCTTGTTTTAATGGATAGCTGACTCAAACTGTGATTATTATGATCACTGTATGGAAAAACATGCGTTTCAATCCTTGTTTTAATGGATAGCTGACTCAAACTCCGCAATTGCGGACGTTTGCCAACGAACGAATCAGTTTCAATCCTTGTTTTAATGGATAGCTGACTCAAACAGCCTTCCGGCCTCTTGTTCATCGGCGGAAAGTGGGGTTTCAATCCTTGTTTTAATGGATAGCTGACTCAAACACACTTTTGCGACCAAGGCGGAGGTGGACGAACAGTAGTTTCAATCCTTGTTTTAATGGATAGCTGACTCAAACCTTTGGACGCCATCGCAACCCGGATCACACCGCGATAGTTTCAATCCTTGTTTTAATGGATAGCTGACTCAAACATCTGCGCGCCAGTGGCGCGCAGATTCTTCCGACTAAGTTTCAATCCTTGTTTTAATGGATAGCTGACTCAAACGATTATCAGAATAGCAGTTATTTCTATCATTATGATAGTTTCAATCCTTGTTTTAATGGATAGCTGACTCAAACCCATTCGGATAACTTGTCAAGCAAAAAATACATATTGTTTCAATCCTTGTTTTAATGGATAGCTGACTCAAACCAAAAAGTCCAACATGGATAGCATAACATGCAGGTCGTTTCAATCCTTGTTTTAATGGATAGCTGACTCAAACTTGGAGTGGAGATATGGGCCGCATTGCAGGCAAGAAAGTTTCAATCCTTGTTTTAATGGATAGCTGACTCAAACGGAACGATAGGCGCCCAATATCCGGCCAGACAGATGGTTTCAATCCTTGTTTTAATGGATAGCTGACTCAAACCTGAGGGGAAGGGGAAGGGGAAGGAGCCTCCGGCAGGTTTCAATCCTTGTTTTAATGGATAGCTGACTCAAACTGGACAGTCCCGAATATGGACAGGCATGCCGAGGGGTTTCAATCCTTGTTTTAATGGATAGCTGACTCAAACCCGAGATTATACCCGACAGGCCAAAAAGAAACGTAGTTTCAATCCTTGTTTTAATGGATAGCTGACTCAAACTGATCCAATCGCTACCGCTGTAATTGATTCTGCCGTGTTTCAATCCTTGTTTTAATGGATAGCTGACTCAAACGGAAGACGTGCGAAGTGTGCGTCTGAAAAGTGGGAGTTTCAATCCTTGTTTTAATGGATAGCTGACTCAAACAGCAATGCCAACCGAACCAAGTACTGTCGCCGGCTAGTTTCAATCCTTGTTTTAATGGATAGCTGACTCAAACCTCCAGGGGGAAGCCCTCTGTAACGCCTTTATGAAGGGTTTCAATCCTTGTTTTAATGGATAGCTGACTCAAACGCAAAAAATACCTGCAATGCCGTCACAAAAAACAGTGAGTTTCAATCCTTGTTTTAATGGATAGCTGACTCAAACAAAGGGTTCCTCAGTGTCGGGCATGCGCTTGCAGAGAGTTTCAATCCTTGTTTTAATGGATAGCTGACTCAAACGGGAAGACGTGCGAAGTGTGCGTCTGAAAAGTGGGAGTTTCAATCCTTGTTTTAATGGATAGCTGACTCAAACAGTTCCTTATCCTGTTCTTTTGAGAATGGGTAAATGGTTTCAATCCTTGTTTTAATGGATAGCTGACTCAAACTCCGGAGCTGATCACAATTTTGTGACAGGATACAAGTTTCAATCCTTGTTTTAATGGATAGCTGACTCAAACTCATAGAAATGGGTTTTTGTGTCGCAGATATCGTTGTTTCAATCCTTGTTTTAATGGATAGCTGACTCAAACTAATGGTCTGCCCATGTATAAGGACTGTTCTCACCGTTTCAATCCTTGTTTTAATGGATAGCTGACTCAAACCACCCGGTGCCGATACGACATGAAGATCAGTATAATGTTTCAATCCTTGTTTTAATGGATAGCTGACTCAAACAGTAATTCAGAAGGGAAACAATTTGACCGGCAAATTGTTTCAATCCTTGTTTTAATGGATAGCTGACTCAAACAGTCGTACTCCATCAGTCTGTCGTCATGGGTTTCAAGTTTCAATCCTTGTTTTAATGGATAGCTGACTCAAACAATCCTCAATAGACTCATCGACAGACTCTTCCCCAGGTTTCAATCCTTGTTTTAATGGATAGCTGACTCAAACTCGCACTGAATGTAATACTGGATGTCTGACACGAGCGTTTCAATCCTTGTTTTAATGGATAGCTGACTCAAACCGAATGTCAGTTTAGTGTCATTGACAATATAGGTATTTGTTTCAATCCTTGTTTTAATGGATAGCTGACTCAAACCGCCACTGCTACTTTTTCCATTCCTGTCTCCTTTTGTTTCAATCCTTGTTTTAATGGATAGCTGACTCAAACGGGTATGAAAATACCATCACCATTATATCCATCTGAAGTTTCAATCCTTGTTTTAATGGATAGCTGACTCAAACTATCACTGCACCTGTCCGCTACCAGTTTGCAAGTGAGTTTCAATCCTTGTTTTAATGGATAGCTGACTCAAACAGAAACAACTCTTAATGAGTTGAAGATGTTCATTAAGTTTCAATCCTTGTTTTAATGGATAGCTGACTCAAACTGACTATAATAGTTATAGTTAAAGTTCCTCCTGCCAGTTTCAATCCTTGTTTTAATGGATAGCTGACTCAAACTGAGCTCCTGTGGTCCTGGTCAGGTAGACCAGGTAAGTTTCAATCCTTGTTTTAATGGATAGCTGACTCAAACTCTGAATAAAAGGAGATTATGTAAAATATGAATAAGTTTCAATCCTTGTTTTAATGGATAGCTGACTCAAACAATCCGCCAGGCACCGTATATGCTCATTCCTAAATGTTTCAATCCTTGTTTTAATGGATAGCTGACTCAAACGCGACATTAACTAAGTCTGCTTGGGATGCGTTTTTAGTTTCAATCCTTGTTTTAATGGATAGCTGACTCAAACTGTTACCATCAACACTCAGATCTTTTCCATTATCATGTTTCAATCCTTGTTTTAATGGATAGCTGACTCAAACTTTTATAGCCCTGTGGGACTTTTCCCATCCATCTGGAGTTTCAATCCTTGTTTTAATGGATAGCTGACTCAAACAACTCATCCACTCAGGATGATGATCAGGCGAAAAGTTTCAATCCTTGTTTTAATGGATAGCTGACTCAAACAGCAAGGATAGTCTCCTCTATCCTTTTTACATGAAAGTTTCAATCCTTGTTTTAATGGATAGCTGACTCAAACCGGCGACATGACAGCTTTGTAACGACTGACTTTCAGTTTCAATCCTTGTTTTAATGGATAGCTGACTCAAACCTAGACAAGGACTAGTTATAATATTAAATGCTAGAAGTTTCAATCCTTGTTTTAATGGATAGCTGACTCAAACATGCTGGCATAGCCGCAAGCACATTCCAGAATTATAGTTTCAATCCTTGTTTTAATGGATAGCTGACTCAAACGGACCCTGAACCGCAACCAAGGGAAGGGAAGCCGGCGTTTCAATCCTTGTTTTAATGGATAGCTGACTCAAACCGAATAGATCTTGAAAACAAATGGCAGGATCATAAAAGTTTCAATCCTTGTTTTAATGGATAGCTGACTCAAACACCAGTCCCGAACAACTGACAGACGACAGCGGAACTTCCGTTTGTTTCAATCCTTGTTTTAATGGATAGCTGACTCAAACTTGCTTCTGATACCTGCTTTAGTTCCAGAGTTCTTGTTTCAATCCTTGTTTTAATGGATAGCTGACTCAAACTCCTTAAAATAAGGAATCGCCCTGATTTACACCTGGGGTTTCAATCCTTGTTTTAATGGATAGCTGACTCAAACCCGCTGCCGGAGATCATAATCACGACACAGCTTATGCGTTTCAATCCTTGTTTTAATGGATAGCTGACTCAAACGCCAAGGAACTGGCATTGACAACGGGAAACCCTGCTGTTTCAATCCTTGTTTTAATGGATAGCTGACTCAAACTGCGAGGTATTGCCCGTCTTCTTTCACGTCGTGTTGTTTCAATCCTTGTTTTAATGGATAGCTGACTCAAACCTCTTTTGTTGATCTGTAAGATGGCAAACTTCCTTCTAGTTTCAATCCTTGTTTTAATGGATAGCTGACTCAAACACCCCGCAGACGGGCGGGCGGTTTAGGAACAATTTTGTTTCAATCCTTGTTTTAATGGATAGCTGACTCAAACTATTTTCTGTTCTTTTTATCGTTCATGCTTACGTATTGTTTCAATCCTTGTTTTAATGGATAGCTGACTCAAACACTCGGACCCATGGCCAGCCTCGCCGGAGTTTGGAGTTTCAATCCTTGTTTTAATGGATAGCTGACTCAAACATACAGAGCAGATCCCCGCCGCTGAAAGAGGAAGTAGTTTCAATCCTTGTTTTAATGGATAGCTGACTCAAACTTTTATTAACGAGGTTGAAATTACTGGAGAACATTTGTTTCAATCCTTGTTTTAATGGATAGCTGACTCAAACTATATAATGCTCCGTTCTCAGTTACTTCACCCAGGTGGTTTCAATCCTTGTTTTAATGGATAGCTGACTCAAACGCACCGCTGGCTTGCCATCCGCCAGCACAAAGGACGGGGTTTCAATCCTTGTTTTAATGGATAGCTGACTCAAACAACAAATACTCCCCTGAAGACAAGGGGAGTTACCTGGTTTCAATCCTTGTTTTAATGGATAGCTGACTCAAACCACCGCAAATTACAGCGTGTCCTTTGGCGAGGCGATGTTTCAATCCTTGTTTTAATGGATAGCTGACTCAAACCGATTTGAGGTATCGACTGAATGTAAAACATCTGACTGTTTCAATCCTTGTTTTAATGGATAGCTGACTCAAACACGGACACGCTCCCTGTTGCGGCCGCGTCGTCAGTTGTGTTTCAATCCTTGTTTTAATGGATAGCTGACTCAAACGGGAGGACCAACTAAATGGAAAGCTCACTCTAAATATGTTTCAATCCTTGTTTTAATGGATAGCTGACTCAAACCTGCCTCCGCCGGTAAGAGCAGTCCCTGCCACAATGTTTCAATCCTTGTTTTAATGGATAGCTGACTCAAACTGATCCTTCGAAGGTTGAAGTCAAGAAAGGCCTCTTGTTTCAATCCTTGTTTTAATGGATAGCTGACTCAAACTATTACAGAATGTGGGGTGACATAAATGGTAACATGTTTCAATCCTTGTTTTAATGGATAGCTGACTCAAACCTCTACAGGAGACGAAGTTGTTGATGTTTTTGTCATAGTTTCAATCCTTGTTTTAATGGATAGCTGACTCAAACAATTGCTTTCCAGCTATGGAAAAACAGGTTTTTTCTGTTTCAATCCTTGTTTTAATGGATAGCTGACTCAAACTGTGCCATTGTTCAGGGTTATTTTTTGTAGAAAGGAGTTTCAATCCTTGTTTTAATGGATAGCTGACTCAAACGGCAATGAGGGCCGCACTGACGATGCCTCTCTCTGGTTTCAATCCTTGTTTTAATGGATAGCTGACTCAAACCTTTGAATCCGAATTCTCCTCATGCGGGATTCCTTAGTTTCAATCCTTGTTTTAATGGATAGCTGACTCAAACTCTGATTTTGATCAGACAGGACTCCGGGGGCTGTTGTTTCAATCCTTGTTTTAATGGATAGCTGACTCAAACGAGTCAGCCGGGCTGCAACTGACAGCGGCCATCGGTTTCAATCCTTGTTTTAATGGATAGCTGACTCAAACTCATATTTCCGGAGTGCCTTCTGAGATTTTTTCTTGCGTTTCAATCCTTGTTTTAATGGATAGCTGACTCAAACTCAGCCTTCGAAGACTGAAGTCAAGAAAAGTCTTTTGTTTCAATCCTTGTTTTAATGGATAGCTGACTCAAACCTGTTATACCTAAATCTTTTGTTACAAGATTATTAGTTTCAATCCTTGTTTTAATGGATAGCTGACTCAAACACCGTGGCTCCGCCAGTGCAGACCGGCAGGCCGAAATGTTTCAATCCTTGTTTTAATGGATAGCTGACTCAAACGCACTCCCCTTCAAATTTATTCCGGTTATCAGCAAAGTTTCAATCCTTGTTTTAATGGATAGCTGACTCAAACCCGTTTCACCCAGACTCCCGGTCTGGGAGTGCAACTGAGTTTCAATCCTTGTTTTAATGGATAGCTGACTCAAACAGACGACACACCGTCTCCAGGGAGGTATGAAGATGGGTTTCAATCCTTGTTTTAATGGATAGCTGACTCAAACCAAAAATTTCGGCAAA
>JAOZMU010000667.1 GCA_029934165.1 Bacteroidales bacterium | reverse complement strand
TAACAGAGCTAAAAATAGCTAATTATTAACACCCCAGTCTTAGACCTTAGCAAGCAGTTTAACAAAACAGACAAATTTTCATGAACAAACCCTGTAAACGTATAAATGTGGTTATGAATCTAATTTAAAATACATGGGAGGTTTTTTAAATTGCTGGTTATCAGAACACGAGTTACAAGGTCGTGACAATGAGCATCTTTTCTGTATCTTTTATTGACTTTTTTTAATGTTGCTGTTTCTTTCTTTTACGCTTTGTTTTTATCTTTGATAAATAATTTAATGCCTTATTTTTATATTTCTGACACCAATATCCCAAAACAAAGAAGATAAGGTCTAAGACCTATTTTTTATGAAACATTTAAGCTGTGAATTAACAACTTAGGTTAATAAAAAGCGTAAGAACTTTTGTAAGAGTACTTACTTATATAATCTCTATTTATTCATGGTTTATTCATAATAAATTTAATCATTAAAAATTCGCCATGAAAGGGCAGATTATCAATAAGTTGTCCTTTAAAGACGGTTAGTATTTTTAAACCAAAGATACTGCCATTTTGGCTGAATTGAATTGAGCTTTCAGCCAGAAACAAAGCGGAAATATATCCTACATTAAAGGTATAGCCGAAGAAATGAAAACGAATACTAAAATAATTTAAAAAAGAAATGAATAAACAAAGCCTAAAACAATGAAAATAAAAGGAATAGAACTTAAAAACTTCAAGCGATTTACAGAATTAAAAATATCTGATATTCCCAAAAGCGCAAAACTTGTTTTAATGACAGGCGTTAATGGAAGCGGAAAAAGTTGCATTTTTGACGTTTTTGAAGCCTCCTCAACCACGAAAGATGGCGAAGGTTTTGCGCTTAAAAATAAAGATTACTACGGAAAAAATCATGAATTTCCTATAAATGTAAAAATTAATTTTCACGGCAATGAATTTATAACTCTAACAAATCAAACCGGTGTAGATATTGAAATAATAGAAAGAGTAAATGTTTTTTATGGAAGAAGCAGTTTAAGGCAAGTGCCTCAATTGAAAAGAGTTATTGATAAAAAAATTGATTTTATAAAAGACAGCGACAGACCTCGTTTGTATATTAACAGAGATGAACGTTTTGAAAATGACATAGATAAGATTACTAAAATATTTTTGCGAGAGGTTTATACTTCAAAAGGAATAACGGTAGATGAACTTGCAAATAAATATATTTCCAAAATTAATCAAGGATTTAAACGAATTTTTGGCGAAAATGAAACTACAAATTTAGCTTTAATTTCCATTATCCCATCACTGGAAGGAAATCCGCCTGAAATTAAATTTCAAAAAGGAATTTCAGAAATTCATTACGACTTATTGAGTAGTGGAGAAAAAGAAATATTTAATATTATACTTAATCTTTACAGTAGAACAGAAATATACCAAGATACTATTTACTTTATTGATGAATTAGACTTGCATCTTAACACCAATTTGCAGTACGCATTATTGAAAGAAATTGTTGAAAACTGGATACCTGAAAATTGTCAATTATGGACTGCCAGCCATTCATTCGGATTTATTGAATACGCAAGAGATAGTAAACAAGCGACTATTCTTGATTTTGATGAAAGAAATTTTGATATTCCACAGGTTCTTTTTCCAAGCATCAAAAATAATCTTGACATTTTTGAAATAGCAATTCCTAAAGAAACCATTTTTAAACTTTTTGAAAATAAAAAAATCATTTTATGCGAAAACTTAAATGATAAGTTTTTTAACTTGCTAAATATTAGCAATACTATTTTTGTTGGAGTGAAAAATAGCCGGGATTTATTTATAAGTATAAAAAAAGATGAGAAATATTTTGGCTTGCGAGACAGAGATTTTTTAACCGACAACGAAAAAAGAAAAATAGAAAATAAGTATCATAATTATAAAATTTTTGACTTTTATTGCTTTGAAAATTACTTGTTTCATCCAGATAACTTGGCGTGTTTAAATTTACCAAAATTCGATAAACAAGAATACATCAACGAAATAGTGAAACAAAAAAACAAAAAATACGATGAAATTTTGTTAAACCTAAAATTATCAAGAAACACCTACGAAGAATTAAAAGATGATAAAATAAAAGACAAAGATTTAACCTCGATAATAAGCTCATTAAAAAGCGATAAACTAAGTAATTTTTATAGCTTTTTCAATATGAAAGATAAATTCAACAAAGAATATCTGCAAAATTTAGAGTTAAATACAGAGCAATTAGTAAAAACTGTTTGGTTTAAAAACAGGATTAAAACAATAATAACTCAATTGTAATAATGTAAATAAGTACTCTTACAAAAGTTCTTACGCTTTTTTATTAACGTAAGTTGCTGATTCACAACTTAAACGTTTCATAAAAAATAGGTCTTAGACTGGGATGTTAATAATTGATTATTTTGTACCCTATATGTTTTAAGACAAATATACTAAAGTGAATTTGGTTTTCGGGTTTTTTCATTATACTTTAGTGGTAAAA
>JAOZMU010000092.1 GCA_029934165.1 Bacteroidales bacterium | reverse complement strand
GCCAAAAACGCAAGCCACGAGGCAACTACAAGCGAAAAGCCCGATAAGCCGCCACCCAAAATATTTTTTTATGAACAAATCTTGAAGATTAAATTAACTTATACCATTATTTGCTGTTTATTGCTGGTTTTCAGTCAAATAGTAAATTATTGTCTCAATAAAAAAAGTGCGAG
Organism: Bacteroidales bacterium; assembly: GCA_029934165.1. Taxonomy (GTDB): domain Bacteria; phylum Bacteroidota; class Bacteroidia; order Bacteroidales; family JAOZMU01; genus JAOZMU01. The sequence continues at coordinate 9,281 of JAOZMU010000092.1, read as the reverse complement.
CACTTATTTGTTTTTCAACCATTTCTCAAAATAAAAAATGACACTGCTAGATAAAGATACTAATATCCCAAAAAGGAAAAATCCTGTTTCTGTCCTCTTAAACGATAAGGAAATGAGGGCAATGACTAAATTTTGTGAAAAATATAAAATTAAAAACCGTTCAAAATTTATCCGCGAAACTTTGATGACAGAAATTATTGCTAGGTTTGAGGCAGATTATCCAACGCTTTTTTCGTTTGAAGAGATGCAAGGCTTTGCAAAATAGTTGATACTTTTGTTGCTGCTATAAATCTAAATATCAACGCAATACGTTTCATCATAAGTACTATGTACATAAATAAAAATGCTTCTAAGAAAACCTTAGAAGCATTTTTTATGTCTATATTTTTTTATCTCTATTCTATTTCGCGTAGTCGCTTGACAGCTTCGCTCATTGTGTCTTCGGATTTTGCAAAGCAAAAGCGTAATACTTTTCTATCGACGGACTGGTGATAAAACACTGATACTGGAATAGATGCAACCTTGTTTTCTATCGTCAATCTGTCTGCAAAGTCTGTGTCTCGTTCTTTGGAAACTTGGCTATAATCTACTAATTGAAAATAAGTGCCTGATGATTTTAGTGTTTTAAATTTTGAACCTTTGAATAGGCTCACAAAGAAATCTCGTTTTTGCTGGTAGAATGCTCCAAGCTCCTCATAATGATGCTTTTGCTGCATAAATTCTGCATAAGCATATTGGATTGGTGTGTTTGCAGAAAAAACCATAAATTGATGAATTTTACGAATTTCTGACATCAACGTGGCAGGAGCTAGACAATAGCCCATTTTCCAACCTGTTGTGTGATAGGTTTTTCCGAATGATGAAAGGATTATTGTTCGTTCTGCCAATTTCGGAAATGCCGCTAAACTATGGTGTATTTTGCCATCGAAAATTATATGTTCGTAAACTTCATCGCTCAAGACTATTATTTGGCTTCCGTTTACTAATTTATTCAAAGCATCGACATCTTCTTTTTTTAAAACTGCGCCTGTTGGGTTGTGTGGCGAGTTTAGAATTATCATTCGTGTTCGCGAGTTTATGCTACGCTTGACAGCATTCCAATTAATTGAATAGTTGGGGTGTTGCAGTTGAACATAAACAGGTTTTCCGCCATTCATTTTTATGGCTGGTGTGTAGCTATCGTAAGCTGGCTCAAAAACTATAACTTCGTCATCTTCTTTGATGAAAGCCGAAATAACGGTGTAAATTCCCTGAGTAGCTCCAGCGGTTACGGTTACTTCTTTTTCCACATCATAAGTGTGTCCGTATAATTCTTTGTTTTTACGAGCAATGGCTTGGCGCAGTTCAAACACTCCTGGCATTGGTGCGTATTGGTTTTTTGCTTCGCGCATATACTTGGTAACCAACTCTGTCAACACTGGATGACAATCAAAATCAGGAAATCCATGAGATAGATTGATGGCATTATGGTCGGCAGCAAGTTTCGACATTTTAGCAAAAATCGAAGTGCCTATGTTTGGTAATTTTGATGAAATCATTTCTTATACAAGCCCTTACAGAAGTGAGACGTAAATATTTTGTTTAAACGTAAAAGTAGTAATTTTTTTTATTTTTTGGCAAAATTCTTCAATTGTTTTCCGAAATTTATTTCACCACAGTTGCCACAAAACTTTTGTTTTGCCTTTTTGTGTCCACAATTTTTTCAAAGTCGAGCATATTTTTTACTTCAACGACAATAGAATTAGCATCGTAGCCACATTCTTTGTACAGCTCGTCTTGTGTGCCATGCTCAATGAAAGTATCTGGAACACCCATTCGTTTTACTTGAGAGGCATAACCATTTTCGCTCATAAACTCAATTACTGCACTGCCAAAACCACCTACGACCGTACCATCTTCAATGGTAAGTATTTTTGTGAATTTGCTAAAAACCTCATGCAAAATCTTTTTATCGATTGGTTTTACAAATCGCATATCATAATGACAAACGCTAATTCTCTCTTTTTGAAGGCTTTGAATCGCTCGTTTGGCTTCGATGCCGATAGCACCGATTGATAAAATTGCAATGTCATTTCCGGCGGAAATTTGTCGTCCTTTGCCAATTTCCATTTCCGTAAAATCCTGTTTCCAGTCCAAAATAACGCCACGCCCACGAGGATACCGAATCGAGAAAGTTCCTTTGTTTGGCAGTTGTGCGGTGTACATCATGTTTCGCAACTCGACCTCGTCCATTGGTGCGGCGACGGTCATATTTGGAATAATACGCATATATGCTAAGTCAAAAGCTCCGTGGTGTGTCGAGCCGTCTGCGCCAACCAGCCCGCCTCTGTCCAAGCAAAAAACAACGGGTAGTTTTTGCAAGGCTGCATCGTGTATCACTTGGTCGAAAGAACGTTGCATAAATGTAGAATAAATATTACAAAACGGAATCATGCCTTGCATTGCCATGCCTGCCGAAAATGTTACGGCGTGCTGCTCTGCAATACCGACATCGAAAGCTCTATCGGGCATTTTTTCCATCATCAAGTTAAGCGAAGAGCCACTTGGCATAGCGGGTGTTATGCCAACAATTTTGGCGTTTTTTTCTGCTAATTCGACAATCGTATGCCCAAACACATCTTGAAACTTAGGAGGTTGCGGTTTTGTGTGTTGTGTTTTTAGGAACTCGCCAGTTTTTTTGTCGAATTTTGCTGGGGCATGAAAAGCTGTCTGATGAATTTCGGCTTGACGAAAACCCTTTCCTTTTTTTGTTAAAACGTGAAGTAATTTTGGACCGGGAATATTTCTCAAATCAGCAAGGACTTTTGTCAGATGGTTTACGTCGTGTCCGTCCACAGGTCCAAAATATCGAAAGTGCAGTGCCTCGAATAAGTTGCTTTGTCTTAGCAGTATAGACTTAAATCCACTGTCAATTTTTTGAATCAGACTTTGAGTATTGGGTCCAATCCTACGAATCCGACCGAGAATATTCCAAATTTCTTCTTTTAATTTATTGTATGCCCGCGAAGTTGTAATGTCGAGCAGATACTCGTTTAGTGCGCCAACGTTTGGGTCGATAGCCATGTGGTTATCATTCAGTACTACAAGGAGATTGGTGTTCATCATTCCGGCATTGTTCATTCCCTCAAAAGCCATACCTCCTGTTAGAGAGCCATCTCCGATGACTGCCACAAAATGTCTGTCGTCTTCTTTGAGTTGTTGCGATGCTGCCGCCATGCCAAGTGCCGCCGAAATTGAGGTCGAAGAGTGTCCTACGCCGAAGGCATCGAATTTACTTTCTTCGGGTTTCGGAAATCCACTTATGCCGCCATATTTTCTGTTGGTGTGAAAAGAATCTCGTCGCCCTGTCAGGATTTTGTGTCCATAGGCTTGGTGTCCAACATCCCAGACGAGTTTGTCGTAAGGAGTGTCGAAAATATAATGGAGCGCAACAGTTAGTTCGACAACTCCAAGGCTGGCACCAAAATGTGCCGGATTGTTTGATACTTCTTCAATAATAAATTGACGCAACTCGCTACAAACTTCCATTAAATTATCGGGATGGAGTTTGCGTAAGTCGGCAGGAGAATTTATTTGATGCAGAAATTTTCCTGCGTAATCGTTCATGGGCTTATTTTTTTACGACTGCAAAATTAAACAAAGTAGATAAAAATTTTCATAAAGCTGTAAATTTTCAAAAATTTATTGGTATTCAGCAAAATAGGAGTTTCTCTTGTTTTTTCTTAGACTTATTAGAGTGGCAATTTTATGACACTTGGGAACGTTTAAATAATAACTTATTGATAAACTGAAAAAATGCAAAAATATTATGATAATGTGCCATTTATTAAGTAATGGCGTAAGGATAATTTACTGTTTTTGTGCTGTTATTTTTTTGAATTTCAGCATAATACGTTTCTAATAAATTGCTCATTGTGTTGTGGTAAGGTCTTAGACCTATTTTTTATGAAACGTTTAAGCTGTGAATTAACAACTTAGGTTAATAAGTAATGGAAAATTAATAATTAATAATTTTACTTACGCCTGATTTAGTTTTAGTTAGGAGTTTTAATGGCTTACTTTATTAAATTCATTTTACTAATATGTTACAACATATAAAAAACCAACCAGCTTTTTGCCGATTGGTTTTTTGTCTGATGCGCGAAAGTGATTATTGTTTCAGGCTTGCGCAAAGAAATTCGCGATTTAGACGTGCAATGTGCGAAACCGAAATTCCCTTAGGACACTCGACTTCGCAAGCTCCTGTGTTTGTGCAGTTTCCAAATCCTAACTCGTCCATTTTTGCTACCATTGCTCGTGCGCGTCGCGATGCTTCGACTTTCCCTTGTGGCAAAAGTGCCAACTGCGAAACTTTGGCAGACACAAACAACATTGCCGAGGAGTTTTTGCACGTTGCAACGCACGCACCACAACCAATGCAGGAGGCTGCGTCCATTGCTTCGTCGGCATCTTCTTTCGGGATTGGAATCGCGTTGGCATCTGGTATTCCGCCAGTGCTAATTGACACAAAACCACCAGCTTCAAGGATTTGGTCGAAAGCTGTCCTATCAACAATTAAATCTTTGATAACCGGAAATCCGTTAGAACGCCACGGCTCGATAGTGATTGTTTCGCCGTCCTCGAATTTACGCATGTGCAGTTGGCAAGTCGTAATATCGTCGTCTGGTCCGTGCGCTCGTCCGTTGATGTAGAGGCTACACATTCCGCAAATTCCTTCGCGGCAGTCGTGGTCGAATGCTACGGGGGCTTTACCTTTGTTAATCAACTGTTCGTTAAGCACATCCATCATTTCGAGGAAAGAGCTGTCAGGCGAAATATTTGGCACATCGTAACTCTCGAAACGCCCTTTTGCTTTGGCGGAATCTTGTCGCCATACTTTTAGTGTGAGGTTTAATCCTTTTTTACTTTCCGACATTTTATATAAATTTAATTTATGTTTTTAATATGATTTTCACGTAAAAATAAGATAGCACTAAACAACTAATGCTGTTCTAAAAATCAGTTCTACTTTTTGTATCTAACTACTTGATAATCTACCTGTTTTAAAATAATAAATTTTGTGTCGAATAAATAGCATCACTTGTTTATGTCTATCGACGTTTGTGGTGAATGTGTTGCATAAATCAGTTCTTTGTTGCGAAATTGCTCATTTCGTTCCTCTGGAAAATCGAATCCCAACGTAGATACTGAGGTTGAATAAAATAGTTATCTACACAACGTTCGTCCTTAAAGTATTTTTCTTGATAGATATAGCCATTTTCGCTTAGTTTTAGTTCTACTATTTCCCAAGGCTCGAAAGATGTGGCAATTATTGGCGAATGTGAGGCATAAAAAAACTGTGCCTCTGGAGCAAGTTGCCGATAATGCTCAATTATAGTTCTTTGAATGTCGGGATAGAGAGAATTTTCGACCTCATCAAATAAAATAAGGCTATTTTTTGTTTCGAGCAAATAGAGTGGTAACGATGTAAGTATCACACGCTTAGTGCCACTACTTGCAAACTCAAACGGAATTTCGCTTTCGTTGGCATGTTGAAGTTTTATCTCGCCATTTTCGCTCCATTCCCGATTTATTTTTACGCCCAATCGGCTCAAAATTCCATCAAGGCATTCGTCTCCCAAAAGTTCGCGCGGATTTTGGTTTTTTTCTTTCCAACTTTTCAGTTCCGAAAGGATTTTTTCAATGCTTTCGTTGCTTGCTTTTTTAATGAACTCGGCATTTTTTCGTGCCGATAATTTATCATATTCTTCAAATTCGTGCAATAAATACGACCAAAAATCTGCTTTTTTGAACGCATTGCTATGTAAGATTTTTGTCTCTATTATTTGTTTATATTCTTTTTCGCGCTCCAGCTTGGCTGTTTCGATGTCGGCTTGCGTTACAATGATGCGTTTTTCGTTAGCTTTGGGACGTAAAAACAAAACTTTCTCATCAAGATTGGTAGAAAAATAAATTAGTAATTTTTCGATTTCCAATACTTTTTCTAAAATAGCATTAGTACCAAGAGTAATGTCAAAAGGTTGCGTGGAAACAAAACTGTTTTCTTTAAGTGTCATTGAGAAACACTTACTTTTGCAAACATTGAATTTAATCGTAACTTGTTTTTGTGCTTTTTGTTGATTTGAAACGTTGCCAATCGTAACTTGTTTTTGTGTTTTTTGTTGATTTAAAACATTTCCATCAGATAGGTTTTGTGCCAACTGACGAATAAGATTTAATACCGTTGTTTTTCCAGTTCCGCTTTGCCCGATGAAACAAACCTTTTCCAAAGGCAGCCCTTGTTTTGGGTGCCCTTGGGGGTAAGTTAAATCTATATCTACGTTTTTAAACTGATTATAGTTCGATAATTGTATTCGGGAAATTTTCATTTCGGCTATTTATAGTTACGTTGTTTTACCTCGATGTTTTCATAAACCAAAGGCTCTTTGTGTAACTTAGGGTCGCCCTTTTCTTTATGCTCCCAAGCGGCAACGTACATGAAGTTTTTATCGTTACGAAGTGCCTCGCCCTCGGGTGTTTTAAACTCTTCGCGATAGTGTCCACCGCAAGATTCTTCGCGATTTAGTGCATCGCGAGCCATTAATTCGCCCATTTCGAGAAAATCTGCAAGACGATTTGCTTTTTCAAGCTCTAAATTTATGGTGTCGGTATTTCCGGGTATGCGAACATCTTTCCAAAATTCTTCGCGTATCTCTTTGATTTTCGCGATTCCTTTTTTCAAACCTTCGGCGTTACGCGCCATTCCGACATAATCCCACATTGCAAGACCAAGTTTTTTGTGCAACGAGTCGACAGATTGTTTTCCTTTTATGTCCATCAATTTTTTTAGTTGGGCTTTGATGCTTTGCTCGGCATCTTTGAAGGCTTTATTGTCCGTCGAAATTCGTGGAACATTGATTTGGTCTGCCAAATAATTTTGAATTGTATATGGAAGCACAAAATATCCGTCTGCAAGCCCTTGCATGAGTGCCGATGCGCCAAGCCGGTTTGCTCCGTGGTCTGAGAAGTTTGCCTCGCCTGCTGCAAATAGTCCGGGAATTGTTGTTTGTAACTCATAATCAACCCAAAGACCACCCATTGTGTAGTGAATCGCGGGGTAAATCATCATTGGCGTTTCATACGGATTTTGGTCGGTGATTTTTTCGTACATCTGGAATAAGTTACCATATCTGGCTTCGATTGTGTCGCGACCAAGACGTTCGATTGCGTGTTTGAAATCCAAATATACTGCCTTGCCTGTTTCGACACCAAAACCTGCATCGCAACGCTCTTTTGCTGCTCTTGATGCTACATCGCGTGGAACTAAATTGCCAAATGCGGGGTAGCGTCGCTCAAGATAATAGTCGCGGTTTTCTTCGGATAAATCTTCGGGACGCAATTGTTCGGCACGGATTTTTTCTGCATCTGCTTTGTGTTTTGGCACCCAAATACGTCCGTCGTTACGCAAACTTTCGCTCATAAGTGTTAGCTTCGATTGAAATTCGCCATGAACAGGAATGCAAGTTGGGTGAATTTGCACAAAAGAAGGATTGCCAAAGAAAGCGCCTTTTTTATAAGCCTTCCATGCCGCACTTCCGTTTGAGCCCATTGCGTTGGTAGAGAGGAAGAAAACATTTCCGTAGCCTCCAGTCCCAAGAACAACAGCATGCCCAAAATGACTTTCGATTTCGCCTGTAACCAAGTTGCGCACAACAACGCCACGCGCACGTCCGTCGATTACAACAATATCCATAAGTTCTGTTCGGGGATACATTTTTACGGTGCCTTTTTGCACTTGTCGCCCCAATGCGCTGTACGCGCCCAAGAGAAGCTGCTGCCCTGTTTGTCCGCGAGCGTAGAATGTCCGCGAAACAAGTGCGCCACCAAACGACCGATTATCTAAAAGTCCGCCATAATCTCTTGCAAACGGAACTCCTTGAGCTACACATTGGTCGATGATTTGGTTGCTAACTTCTGCCAAGCGATATACGTTTGCCTCGCGAGAACGATAATCGCCACCTTTTACGGTGTCATAAAAAAGACGATATATTGAGTCGCCATCGTTAGGATAGTTTTTTGCGGCATTTATACCACCCTGAGCTGCAATACTATGTGCGCGTCTTGCGCTGTCTTGGTAGCAAAGTGCTTTCACGTTGAACCCAAGCTCGCCAAAACTTGCTGCTGCTGCTGCCCCGGCAAGCCCTGTGCCTACAACGATAATGTCGAGTTTACGCTTGTTTGCTGGGTTTACAAGGTCTTGTTTGTCTTTATAATTTATCCACTTCTCGGACAATTGTCCTTCGGGTATTTTAGAATTGAGAATTGCCATAATTTATTTCTGTAATTCGATTAATCTCTTAATAATTAACTGTAACTCACTCTTGGGCAATCAATTACCCTGCAATCATTTTTGCTATGAAAAAATAGAGCGGGATAATTGCAAAGCCACCAGCTACTACAATTGTGAAAATGTTGCCAACAACTTCTAACCTACTTCGCCATTGCTTGTTGCTCAGTCCCATAGATTGAAATGCCGACCAAAATGCGTGTCGTAAATGTAACCCAAGAAAAACAGCCCCAACTACATAAAGCAAAGCGTAGTACCATTCCTCAAATAGCGATGTAACTAGCAAGTAAGCATTTTTCATTTGCTCGCCCTCATAGGCAATCATTGAAACCGCCTTTTCGTCGCCAAATTTAATTGGAACTAAAAAGTGTATCATGTGCAGGCAAAGGAAGACAAAAACCAGACCACCAAGCACATACATATTACGCGATGCCCAAGTGCTGCTATTGCTCAGGTTTACAACCTCGTAGCGAACTGGTCCACGGGCGCGTTGGTTTTGGATTGTTAGAATCGAAGCGTAGATTATATGGAGCAAAAAACCGCCAGCCAAAACTGGTTGCATAAGAACAATTAGCGGATTTACTTCCATAAAATGTGCAACATGGTTATACGCCTCTTCGCCAAACAAGAGAAAGAGGTTTGCTGTGAGGTGAACCAGCAGAAAAACTATCAGGAAAAAACCCGATAAACTCATTAATAATTTTTGTCCGATGGACGATTTCAAGATTGTACCCATAAGATTTTGTGTTTTAACATTAATTTATTTCGATTGCTAAATTTTGTTTGAAATTACACAAAATTATCTATTTATGTGCTTTATTAAAATGTTTGAAAACATACGCAAATAATTTATAATAATTCCAAATAACAAAACTTACAAAAAAACATAAAACGGAGAATATTTAGGCTACCAGTCTAAAGTTGGACACCCCTGTTACTTAACCAGTTAGCTTTG
>JAOZMU010000091.1 GCA_029934165.1 Bacteroidales bacterium | reverse complement strand
ATTAACAACTTAGGTTAATAAAAAGCGTAAGAACTTTTGTAAGAGTACTTATACTAAAGTGATTTTGGTTTCAGGATTTTAATTTTAGCTTTATTACTGATAAACAACCAATTACATTTTATGATAATCCGAAAACCTTTTTCACTTTAGTATATATACAATTCTTTACTTAAATAGTTTGCTACATCAAGATTGGACAATAAACGTTTCCTTTTGTGAAGGGACAGTTTGGACAATGAACAATTATTGTAATTTTCTTTTTCTCACCAACTAAAATGGGAGACAATGATACAATTTTATTGATAGGTAATATTTTTGCAATTGAGTTTTTTTCGCAGTCATTGTTTTTGTGTTGATATAATGCTTATTTCCAATGCTCGTCTCTGAGTAACATAACTAAAGATTGTTAGTTTATTAAATAGATGAAAAAAAATGAGAAATGGTTGCGTGGATATGAAAAAAGTTGGGTTTATTGACTAAATGGTAAGTCAATAAAAATTTATTCCTCTAAATTGCAAATAGAAAAACGCAATCAAATTACAAAAAGATTGGTAATTTATTGAATATCAGCCAGCTCATTAGTAGGAGGTGCTTCTACAGTTGTAGAACCGTATGCTGGACATGGTGGTTGTTTTGATTTGCACGAAGCAAATGCAATCATCGAAAGGACAAATATGGCAATTATTACAATGGTTTTTTTCATGGTTTTATTTTTTTAAGCACAATGTACTATTAATAATTATTATACTTTATAACACATAAACAATGAACTGTTTAGCTCTTGAAAATTATTTTAACACATTTGCAATTATCAAGTAAAGCTCCTAATTTTGAGGTATTTATAAATTTCTTGAAAACACTTTCGCTTTTTAGGACGCGTCTTCCATTTGGTTCTATAAAATACTACACATTTTATGCCGAAAAATAAAAATTTACTCGTATTCAAGGTTTGTTTACAACATAAAAATTTGCCAAAAATTTTATATTTGCAGCTGATAACCAAATAAATACAAAATACAAACACAGACAAATTCAGCATCAAAGTTAATGCATATTATTCAGAATTTAAAAAAAAGTTGCGTGTTTCTTAAGATAATAGCAGGCAGAGACACGACCTTACATTTGTAGTTCTTTTATTTATTAGATTTTGGACAAATATTTCATTTTCTAAAGCGAAATTAATTTTGTAATATTACATAGTTTTCTTAAAACAAATGAAAATATTTACCAATGTATATGATATTTCCAATGTATAAAAACATATTGCTCTAATAATCAATAGTTTAAATAATTTTTGCGGGTTTTGCAAGGTGCTGATTTACAAACGTTTACAAAACGTGATTTAAAAATATCATACATATTGCAATATGTTTACTAATTTAATAAAACTATTAATTATGGTTTCGGCAGAATTAATATCAATAGGCGATGAAATTTTGATTGGCGATGTTGTAAACACAAACGCGAATTGGCTTGCTTTGCAACTAACTGAGCTTGGGGTTAATGTGGCGAAAATCACTACCATTTCGGACGATGAGCAGCAGATAATCAATGCTTTGCAAAAGGCAAACAATAGTGTTGATATTGCGATAGTTACTGGTGGACTAGGCCCGACAAGTGATGATATTACAAAAAAAACTCTATCCAAATTATTTGATACAAAGTTAGTTAGAGATGAACAGGCAATTCGTGATATTGAGAATTTGCTTGGAACTTACAACAAAAAAACACTGGACATCAACTTAGCTCAAGCCGAAGTTTTGGAAGGAGGCAAAACGCTTAGAAACCAAGAAGGTACATCGCCTGGAATGTTGTATCGACACGACAAAACATTGTTCATTATTTTGCCGGGCGTTCCTTATGAAATGAAGCATATTTTTGATAGTCAGGTGGTTTCCGAAATAAAAACACAGTTTGAGTTACCTTCGATAGTACATAAATATATAATGACAACAGGTATTCCTGAATCTGTTTTGGCGTTTCGGCTTACGGACTGGGAATCGCAACTGCATGACAATGTGTTAGTTGCATATTTGCCAGAGCCAGGAATAATTCGGATTCGCCTTAGTGCTTCTGGTGTTGATGAAACTGTGTTGAGTGCGACAATAGACAAAAACATCGAACAGCTAAAAGAAATTGTACCTAGTGCTATTTTTGGGTTCGATAATGCAAAGCTCGAAGAAATTGTCGGGCAAAGGCTACTAGCCACCAAGCAAACCGTGGCGACAGCCGAAAGTTGTACAGGGGGAAATATTGGACATTTAATTACCTCAGTAGCAGGCTGTTCCGCCTACTATTTAGGCTCTGTTATAGCTTATTCAAATCAAGTCAAGCACGAAATTGTTGGTGTTAATAAGGCGGCGATTGACGAGCATGGAGCTGTTAGCCAACAGGTTGTATGTCAGATGGCTGAAGGAGTTCGTAAGCTATGTAAAACCGATTTTGGCGTGGCAACTTCGGGTGTAGCTGGTCCCGGTGGTGGCTCGCCAGGCAAACCTGTTGGGACGACTTGGATAGCCATTGCAACTCCACACGGAACAGTGTCGCAAGTTTTTAGCTTCGGAATAAATCGCCAGCGAACAATACGCAAAGCATCTATAACTGCCCTCAATATGTTAAGGCTTGCGATTGAACAATAAAACACTGAATATTAGAGCATTAATGCCTAGATATTTGATTAAATTTAATACGCAAAACGTTACAGATGAAAGTCAAAATGAAAAATTCAATTGCTTTACGGATGAGTTTTGCCTTTGGTATATTGTTGTTAGCAGCTTTTGTTAACATGCTTATTATTCACCATACATCCTCCGAAAGTCAAAAAATCAATCGCTTAAATAAAGAAATATTTTCGCCATCTGTAAATGTTTTACAGAAATTATACATGACTATTTCGCGCTCTAAGTTGCTTATTAAGAACTGGGTATATGTCGATAAGCAAAAGGAAACCCCAGACAAAATTCAATTAAAAAATTTACATAAAAAAGACTATCCAGAGCTGAAAAAAGAAATTGCCAAACTTGCAAAATTTTGGGACAAAAAAAGTTTAGATTTGTATAACGTAACAATTCATCAGATTGATTCCCTTTTTGCTAGGCATAAAAACACAATGGAATTGCTCAGTTCATTTTCCGACTACGAAGAACCTACCGTTATCTGGAATTCGCACATGGAGGTAGATACCGATGGACCGACAATGATTTTATCCGACTCGATACTTGTTCATCTCGATAAATTAATTAATACCCAGAAGCTTACCGCTAAAAAATCGAACAACGAAATTGCAAAATCTTTTGCACGCTTAGATAAATTAATAGTGTGGCTATTTATCGCCATTTTGTGCGCAATGCTATCCATCGGCTATTTTATGACGCAGTATATAACAAACCGAATAGGCTACATAAAAAACATTGTCTTGCAGATGAGCGAAGGCGTTTTGCCATCTGAAAGGCTTGCTACAAGTAATTGCGAAATTGGCGAAATCACTTCGGCTCTCAACAGGTTAATACATTCGTTTCGCATGACATCTAAATTCGCTCGGAAAATTGGAAACGGTGAATTTAACGAATCTTTTAAGCCGCTGAGTAACAAAGACATACTCGGCAATTCGTTACTCGAAATGCGACATAGCCTTGTCGAAGCAAAAGATAGAGAATCGAAGCAAAACGCAGAAACCAACAAAAGTAACTGGGCATCTGCCGGACTTGCGCAACTCAGCAATTTATTGGGGCAAGAACGAGAAATCTATTCGCTATCTATTTCTGTATCAAGGTTTATAATGAATTATATTGGAGCAATACAAGCTGGTTTATTCATTTATCACGACTCAGATGAAAACGATATCCATCTTGAACTTATTTCTGCGATTGCATATAATAGAGAAAAATCTATCAAGACAAAATATGATGTAAATGACGGATTATTAGGCGATTGTGCAATAGAAAGAAAAACAAAATACTTATCTGGATTGCCGGAACATTATATAAAAGTTACATCGGCATTTATCCAAAGCTCTCCACGTACATTGCTCATCGTTCCGATGATTGCAGAAACAAAACTCATTGGTATTATGGAGTTTACGGCATTGGCTGAGTTGAGCGAAGAGAAAATTGCCTTTGCCGAAAAAACTGCGCGAAGAATCGCCTTTACGATAGCATCTATCCAAGGCAACATTCAGACAGTCAAGCTGTTGGAGCAGTCGCAAATACAATCATCACAACTTGCCGCACAAGAAGAGGAACTACGTCAGAACCTTGAAGAACTGAGAGCCACTCAAGAAGAGATGATTAAAACACAAAAAAATCTTGAGATAGCAAATTCACAACTAAAACAAAACGAGGAACAACTCGAAGAGAAAGTCCGTGAAAGAACGGCAGAAGTCGTCAGTCAAAAAGAGATGATTGAGCAAAAAAACCGCGACATTACCGCGAGTATAAGCTACGCAAGCCGCATTCAAACTGCAATGCTCACACCGCCAAGTATCATCAGCAAGCACCTGAAACAACATTTCATTCTCTGGAAACCACGAGATATTGTCAGCGGCGATTTTTATTGGATGAAAGAAGTGCGAGGCAAAACATATATTGTCGCCGCAGATTGCACAGGACACGGCGTTCCGGGCGCATTTATGAGTATGCTAGGAATAGCATTTCTAAACGATATTGTGCGAGCCGAAATGGACGATGATGTCTCGGCAAGCGACATTCTGAACGAACTGCGAAACCGCGTCAAACTATCTCTAGGTCAGCGTGGTATCGATGGCGAGACGCAAGACGGCATGGACATGGCTCTTTGCATCATCGAGCAAGATAAACGCTCGCTGCAATTTGCCGGAGCATACAACCCACTGCTTATCTTGCGCGATGGCGAACTCTTTGAATACAAGGGACAAAGGATGCCAATAGGCATTCATCGAAACGAAAAACCGTTTATTTCGCATAAAATTGAAATTCAAACCAACGACACAATTTACATTTTTTCTGATGGATACATTGACCAATTTGGGGGTAAGACGGGCAAAAAATTTATGCCAAAGCCCTTTAAACGCCTATTAACAGAAATACATTGGAAACCAATGGAACAGCAACAAAAAATTCTTGAAAAAACCTTGAAAAATTGGCAAGGAGAAACGTTTTCTCAAATCGACGATATACTTGTCGTGGGAGTTAGAGTGTAATTATTATTATCTATCAAATAGAATGTCAGGGTGTTATGGTTTCGTGTTAAATTTTGTTAAACGAAGTTTGTTGTTTTCTGAAATTATTACTTAAATTTGAATTTTCAAAAATCTTTTATTAACCTATTAAAAACGTAAAAAAATGAGAAAAATTAATCTGTTGCAATACATTGTTATTGCAATTATTCTTGGGCTTTTTGGAGCTTGTTCTGGTGGTTCAACGTATGTTGAAATGATTCCTGCAAATGCAGAAACTGTCATTTCTATTGATGCTAAAGCACTCATCCAAAAAGGTCAATTGGACAAACTTTCGGAATTGACTTCAATCAAAGAAAAAATGGAAGGCGACGAAAAAGCCAAAAAATTTGAAGAGTACATGAATGACCCACGAAAAATGGGTGTTGACATTACTAAGGAAATGTATGTTTTTATTCTTAATAATAACAAGACTGTTGGATATTTAGCAGCACTTGGTAGCGCATCTGACCTCGAAGCATTTTTGAAAAAAATTGCCGAAGAAGCTAAAAAAGAAATCAAAATCGAAGAAAAAGACGGTTACAAATACGTTGCTATTGAAGAGAATTTTCTTGCTTGGAAAAAAGGAGTATTTGTTGTTGTTGGCGGAAACGATGCTGAAGCAACTCTTGCAAAAGTTATGAAAACGGAAGCCGGTAAAGGAATCACAAGCAATGCTGATTTCAAAAAATTCCTCGGAAACAAAAAAGACGTTAGCGCATGGATTGGCGGAGTAAAGGCAATGATTGAAGGACAAGGTGCAATGGCAGAAGCCAAAGTAAACGGCGACAAACTTCATGTACACCTTAATTTTGCAAAAGGCGAAGTAATTCTTAGCTCAAACATTTCTTTCAAAACAGAAGTTGCTGACGAACTAAAAAAACCTTTCGAAGGTCAAATCAAGCAAATGGTAACACTTTACAAAGGAATTGAATTTGAAGTAACAGGCAGTGGTTCAGTAATTAAACTTCTACTTTCTAACGACAGCGACAATAGCCTTTATGCTATAATCAAATATGCAGACGAAAACAAAGACAAAATGAACGGAATGTTTTAGACTAAATAAAAACTTATTATAACGGTTTTTGTTGAAATTATAATTTATTGAAAATCAATAAATTAGATTAAAAAATCTGTGTTAATCAGTATTATCTGTGTTCCTATCATTTCAAAAAATTGGAACACGGATAATACTGATTTTCACAGATTTATATTTTTTAACAAAATCCATTATAAAATTAGTAAATATCTATTCTCCCGATATGTAACACACTCAAATTATATTCGTTCAAAATTAGACTTTGGACAAAATTAATCAACCCAAAAAATATTATGTTGATTTTCAATTTTTTCAATTAATTGGAGGTTTGAGAATATTATTATTTGAGTTAATAACAACAAGAAAAATACGATTATTTTTAAGTATTTACTTATTTATCAAGACAAATGACGTATGAAAAAAATTTTGCTTATAGCGGGTACACGCCCTAATTTCATAAAATTAGCACCTCTTTATCACCGATTGAAGGAGGAGAATAAATTTGACATACGTATTTGCCACACTGGTCAACATTACGATTTCAATATGTCTGATGTTTTCTGGAAATGCCTCGACCTACCAACACCAGATTTCTCGTTGAATATCAGTGGTTCTTTCGTAGCCGAGATAATTGGAAAAACACTTACATCTATCGGTAGTTTGTTTCAGGAAATCAAATTCGACCTCGTTGTAGTTTTTGGAGATGTAAACGCAACAGTTGCAGGAGCAATCGCTGGTGCGCAATCTGGCGTAAAAGTCATGCACATCGAGGCAGGGCTGCGCAGCTACGACCGCCGAATGCCCGAAGAGGTAAACCGTGTATTGACAGACCATATCAGCGATTTTTTGATGGTTTCTGAAAATAGTGGACTGAAAAATTTGCAGGATGAAGGCATAAACTCAGACAAAGTGCATTTTGTTGGTAACATAATGATAGAGAGTTTATTGCGAACAAAACAGCAATGGAAAAACACAAAACTTGCGATAGACGTGCAAGAGTTTATAACCCAGCCATTTGCGATTTCGACATTCCATCGCCCAGAAAATGTAGATAGCGAAGAAACACTAAAAAAAGTTGTCGATATTTTGTTGGCTACGGCACAAAAATACAGGGTAATTCTGCCATTGCATCCGCGAACAGCTTTACGCTTAAAAGATTACGACCTGATTACGGAATTGAAGAAAAATAAAAATATTTTGCTTACTAAACCCCTGCCCTATTTCGATTTTTTGAAATTGGTTTCGTTATCCGACTTTGTTTTCACCGACTCTGGCGGAATACAAGAAGAAACAACGTTCCTAAATATTCCGTGCATTACATTCAGAAACAACACCGAGCGACCAATAACTATAACAGATGGAACTAATCAATTATTAGGAATTTCTGAAAAGGGAATAGTGCAAAAAATGTTCGACCACATCGAATTGCAGCAAAACAAAACCGAAAAAAACATCATCACACTGTGGGATAATAAAGTGAGTATTAGGATTGTAAGTACAATTAAAAACGCATTATTATAAAATAGAAATGGACAAACGAATCATAGATTTTATTACAGACCATCATGTTTTAACGCTAGCTACTTGCAACAACAGAGAGGTTTGGACTGCTAACTGTTTTTACGTATTTCTGCCCGAGCAGAAAGCATTTGTTTTCACTTCCGATGAAGACACAAAACACACACTACAAGCACAGAAAAACCCATATATTGCAGGCTCGGTAATTCTTGAAACTAGCACCGTTGGGAAGATACAGGGCGTGCAATTTCAAGGACGCATGACACGACCCGAAAGCGAATTAAAGCAAATAGCTAACAAGGCATACGTAAAAAGATTTCCGTTTACGTTGCTTATTAAGACAACGCTTTGGGTAGTTGAACTTTCATACGTAAAAATGACACATAATATACTTGGATTTGGCAAAAAACTTATATGGGACAACGAAAAATCTTTCATTGAGGATAAATCACCAGAGAAAAAATAAGCGGGTGTATATACGCAACAAACTTGCTGGCTGATAATAAGTAATAGATATTAATGGTTTAACATTTTTATACCAAATATTTTGTTGTTTGCTCATCAGTATCATAGCATTTTTAATGACGTAATAAGTTTAGTGTAAACCTTTCCAACCGAGGTAAAGCAATATAAACTTTGATAACCCTAAATAACTAATGCTGTTCTAAAAATCTCTTCTACTTTTTTACTTCTAACTACTTGATAATCTATCTGTTTTTTGAATAATAAATTTTATATCAAAATTTTCAGCATCACTTATTTATGCTGAAAAGTCGTAAAAACTATTAAGAAAAATACTAATTTATTGATTAGCAAAACTTTAAATAAATTACCGTGAATTGTGTTTTTGCTTGATATTCAAATAATTAGCAACTACAAGGAAGGTTTTTCCGACTTTTAAGTTTTTATAAAATAATAAACCCAAAAACCCAAAAACAACCAACACTTTTGAGCAGTTATTTGCTTGAATATAAGTTATATACAATTCTTTATAAATAACATTATGGAAACAAAAAAATGGATTAAAAGAATACGCGATTTGATTGGCGAAGACCATTTTAAATTAGCGATAGAGCAGTTGAAGCAATTGTTACAAAAAAGTAAATTATTGGACGATTTAATTGTTCAATCATCTAGATACAATGGACTTGTTAAGCAAATCCACTCTGGCGAAGTGAGTTTTGAGAATGCCGATGTTTCTAAAACAAAGATTCGATACGCAATTACGGATATTTTGCGCGAAATTGAAGAGGGAATTGAGGAAAATCCGAAATTGGAAGAAAAAACAGATAAAGCTCTAACCAAAGGAGCTAAAAACGTAAATTTCAATACTATTACGTTTGGCAACGGAAACTTCAACAATCAAATTTACCAAGGTAACACCAACAGCAATAATGATACGAATGTCAGCAAACTGTAAACCAAGACAATAACAATACGTATAACGAAAACAACTGACCATGTAATTATTGCGAAAGCTGTGTGCATTTCAAATTCAAACGAAAATATATTCATATCAGCATTTAACCACTGACAAACGAAAAACAGAGCAATTGGACATTAGGAGTCTTATAAGTACTCATACAAAAGTTCTTACGCTTTTTATTAACCTAAGTTGCTAATTCACAGCTTAGACGCATCATAAAAAATAAGTCTTAGACTGGGATGTTAATAATTGATTATTTTGTACCCTATATGTTTTAAGAC
>JAOZMU010000666.1:928-2505 GCA_029934165.1 Bacteroidales bacterium | reverse complement strand
AAAGTAAGCCATTAAAATTCCTAACTAAAACTAAATCAGGCGTAAGCAAAATTAAGGTCTAAGACCTATTTAATGTTGCTTACGCATTTCTGCAAAATTCACTTAATCAGCGAAATATGAACAAGTAAATATGTAAAAACTTTTGTATTAGTGCTTAATTTCTATTTTCGATGCTGTTTATTGTTGGTTTTGTTGTTCTTTCTACGTGTCAGATGCCTAGTGAAGAGAGTTTTACAGACATTGACGACTTCGGTATTGATGCGTAGGCATATTGCAATCAAGGCGTTTAATTGCATGTTTATTGGCATTTTCGATAGAAAAACTGGCAGCGGAATTTTGCTCCTATTTTTGCAGGAAGTGATGGTTTAGAACTGAATGTTGGTTTTTATTTTATTGATTATGAGTAAAATAGTGGCAGTCGGGGGCGCAACTTCAAGTCGCACCCCGACAAAAACAACTCTATGTTTTATTTATCAGATATACTCCTGATAGTATTATGCCACCCGAAATTATTTGTAGGAGTGATATTGTTTCGCCGTCGAAAACACCCCAAAGGACTGCAAAGATTGGGATAATGTATGTTACCGATGCTGCGAAAAGTATTGTGGTGTATTTTATAAGGAAGTTGAAAATGACGACAGCAACGACAGAGCTAAAAAATGCTAACATGGCTATATATCCAAAGTTTAGTACGTAATTATCGGTACTTACTACGCTAGAAAAGTCTGAAAAGATGAGATAAACCCCTGCGATTGGACCGACAAAAAGGAATGCCAATGCTGCAACTGTTAGTCCGTCTAGCTTGCTGAGGTTATACTTTACTTCGTTGAGACTGATGCCATAGCAAAGGGTTGCAAGGACAATTAGCCACGAGAACCACATTCGTCCTTCGGCAAGGTTACCACTGGAACTTTGGTAGATGAGCAAAACTGCTCCCAAAAGTCCGATTGTGAGCCCAAGCACGTTTTTCCATTTTGTTTTACTTTTGTAGAATGCGATTCCTGTTGTGAGTGCAAAAATTGGTACTAAGGAGTTTAACATGCCGGCTAATGTGCTTGATATTTCGGTTTGTGCAATCGTAAAAAGGTATGCTGGCAGTGCGTTTCCGAGTATGCCAACGAGTGCAAGTGGCAGGACATTTTCTCGTGTCAGTAGCCGTATTCGCTTTATGATGAATGGTAATAATACCACGAAGGAGATAAATATACGTATGGCTGCTACCTGTCCGCTACTGTACGATTCGAGTCCGCGTTTCATTAGTATAAATGAACTTCCCCATACGAAAGCTAAAAAAAACAGCGATACCCACTGCCAGCTTTTTTGTTCGAGGTCGATTTTTTTTATTAACATAGTAATTTAAAGTTTTTGGTTATTAATACGTTATGTTGTAACATCACTTGTTACCACTGTCGGTGGTTTGAAGCCATATCGACAGTAACTTGGAAATTTATTGGACTAAGTTATTTTTTTATTTTACTAATAACAATGAATTTAATAAAGTAAGTGAAAAAGGAAAAATAAACTAATCCATTAAAATTCCTAACTAAAACTAAATCAGGCGTAAGCAAAATTATTAA
>JAOZMU010000666.1:0-918 GCA_029934165.1 Bacteroidales bacterium | reverse complement strand
TATTTTTTATGAAACGTTTAAGCTGTGAATTAACAACTTAGGTTAATAAAAAGCATAAGAACTTTTGTAAGAGTACTTACAAAGGCGTTTTGCGGCAGGGATTGTAGCGGTAGCTTGCCAAGTGGCTTGCGTGTTTTCGGACGGGTTTTGAGAGCGACTGAAATAAGCTCCTCAAAACCCGATTCCGAAACCGCAAGGCACAAGGCAACTACAAGCGAAAAGCCCATGAGCCGCCCAAAAAATCCTGATTGTTATTGAGTTGTAGTTTTTGTTCGCAAAAACACGCATAACGATATTTTTCAATATTAACTGGGTTCAGGAACAAAACCAGCATTATAATATGGAATTGAAATGGTTTTAATTAACTGCTGTTTAAGTAGTTGACTCCTGAGTTTGGTCATTTATCAGTTGGCAATTTTTGCAAATGCCATATAAATAAAGCGAATGATAGGAAATTTCAAATTCAAGTAATTCGGCTGTTGATGCCTTTATTTCCTGAATTCTTGGGTCGCAAAATTCTATCACTTTTCCGCACTGCGAGCAAATTAGGTGATCGTGCTGTTTGCACTCGTATGCTTTCTCGAAAAGTGCAATATTTTTACCAAATTGATGTTTTATTACTAAGTTGCAATCTAGTAGTAATTCTATTGTGTTATAGAGTGTTGCGCGACTGACACGGTAGTTTTTATTTTTCATAAAAATATACAATGTCTCAATATCAAAATGCCCATCTCTTGAATAAATTTCATCAAGAATTGCGAATCGCTCTGGTGTTTTTCGGTGTCCTTTGCTTTCGAGAAAATCTGTAAAGATTTGTTTTACAGTCTTTTTAGACGAGGTTGTTTTTGTTAAATTCATATCGTTTTAGTAATGGAAAATTAATAATTAATAATTAATAATTTTGCTTACGCCTGATTT
>JAOZMU010000665.1 GCA_029934165.1 Bacteroidales bacterium | reverse complement strand
TCAAAAAGAAATAGATGCAAGTTGGCTTAATGAAGAAATTCAAAAGGCAAAACAGAGTTTGCATTTAAGTGAACAAGAGGGTGTTTATGACAAGCCCGAAGAACTTGAAAAATTAAATTCAAATCTACAAGATTTGGAAAAACGATTTAAACAAGGCAAAACAGATTATGACCGCAAAAAAGACGTATTAGACAGTTTGCGCCGAGAACTTCGTAAATTAGAAACAATACAAGATGTTGCAGAATGGCCTAAAACAGAAGAGGAATTAAAAGACGTTTTTTATAGACTTGAAAAAACAAATAAACAATTTGGTAACGAAAAAACTGCAATAATAGTTGAACAGTTTAAAGAGCAAATTCCAGAAGTTATTAAAGAAAGAAATGTAAAATTAGCACAAGAATTAATTGATAATATGCGAAGTCTTGATTTTGCATTAGTTGATGAAGGTATGGGTGCAAAATTTGAAATGGGTTTAATTTATAATTTTAACGAAGATTTTGATTTATTAGATTGGACTAATCCAAACAGAGCAAGACAATTAATAAATCAAGGAATGCAAATTGCAAACGACAACCCTACAAAACAAAAATTACGTCCTATTGTAATAGAACTTTATAAATTATTACCAGACCATCAAAAGCCAACGAGCGATAATGACGATGGTGTTCTTGTAGGTTAAAACTATCTTATTATGAACCAATTACTGCAAAAAAAACAAATGATTGATACCGCTTATGAAATTCAGTTTTTCATAGGTGGTAACGATTATTCTCAAAAATACAGAGCAAAAGGAAAAGACGGAAAAATTTATCTTTTAAAACTCTATAATAGTTCAAAACTTTCAGCGTATCAATTTGCCGAAAATGAATTATTAGAGACTGAAATATTAAAAAAGGTAAGTCATAAAAACATAATTCGTTTTGAAAATAGTGGTGAGATTGTTTTTAATAAACAAAAATATCATTACTTAATAATGGATTTTGTAAGTGGAGAAACACTAAAAGACAAATTAAAAAGAGACGGTATTTTTTCACCTTACATAGTTGTAAATTTTATAGGAGAATTATTAACAAGTTTAGAATATTTACATAATTTGCCCGAACCAATAATTCACAATAATATTAATATTGATACTGTTTGGATAGATTATTCAGAGAATTATGAGAAACCGGTTCTTTCAGATTTCAACTCTGCAAGATATATTTCAAACAGCAGTAAATCAATAAATTTAAAACAACTAAATCCTTTTTATACAGCACCCGAATTATTAAACGGTATCTTTACACCACAAAGCGATATTTTTTCAATCGGAGCTTTAATGTATCATTTAATAATTGGTTCTCCACCTTGGCATATTGAAATTTCAGATTTTCAATTTTCCGAAAATAAATTTAAAACTTTACTATCAGATAAAAGAGAACAAAATTTAACTTTTGGAATACCCGGATTTAAAGAACTTGATGATGAACACATAATAAATACATTAATAAAAGCCCTTGCAATAAATGTTGATGATAGGTTCAAAACAGTAAATGAATTTGTAAAAGCATTAAAAAGAGAAACAGTTTTATCAGTAAACGATACAGAAAAAAATGCAATTATAAAGAATAAACATATTTCACAAAATAAAGGGAAAGGGTTTTCTCAAATTGCAGGAATGCAAGATTTAAAAGATATTTTATACAACGATGTAATACGAGCATTAGACGAAAAAGAACTTTACGAAAGTTATGGAATTACAATTCCAAACGGAATGCTTTTATATGGTCCGCCGGGTTGTGGAAAAACATTTATTTCAGAAAAATTTTCAGAAGAAGTCGGTTACAATTTTTATCAATTAAAACCATCTGACATAAAAAGCAGATACGTAAATGCAACAGAAGAAAATATTGGGAAAATATTTAAAGAGGCAGAAAAAAATGCACCTTCAATAATTTTTATAGACGAAGTTGATGCTGTAATGCCAAACAGAGAGGGCGAAATTCATCAAATGCACTCGTCGGCAGTAAATGAATTTTTAACTCAAATGTCTAACTGTTCAGAAAAAGGTATTTTTGTAATAACAGCATCAAATCGACCTGAAAAAATTGACCCTGCAATTTTACGGACAGGGAGAGTTGACAGAATAATTTACTTACCTCCTCCCGACAAAGAAGCAAGAGAGTTGCTTTTTAAACTATACTTAAAAAAACGACCTGTTGATTTAGGCGTTGATTATGAAAAGATTGCGGAATTAACAGAATTTTATGTTTCAAGTGATATTAAATTTCTGGTTGATGAAGCATCAAGAAAAGCATTAAAAACACAAGAGCGAATTACTCAACAATTATTAGAAAGTGTAATTAAAAATTCAAATCCTTCTGTTTCAAAAGTGGAAATTCAAAAATATGAATTATTAAGACAAAAATTTGAAGATATAAATCAGCAAACTATTAAAGAGCATAAAAAAATCGGATTTTAATAAAAAAATTATAAAATGGATAAGATACTATTAAAAAAAATGTTGA
>JAOZMU010000090.1 GCA_029934165.1 Bacteroidales bacterium | reverse complement strand
CTAAGTTGTTAATAGTCAGCTAAAACATTTCATAAAAATTAGGTCTTAGACCTTACATTATTAATCACTTAAAAATTAGTAACTGATGAAAAAGCATAATTTTTTCGCAGGTCCGGCTGTTTTACCGGATAGAGTAACAGAAGAAACAATCAAGGCTCTGCAAGATTTTGCCGGAACTGGAATTTCGATTGCTCAGATTTCGCACAGAAGCAAGCAATTTCAAGCAGTTGTTGACGAGGCTCAGGATTTATTCAAAGAGCTTTTAAACATTCCGGACGGTTACTCTGTTTTGTTTTTGGGCGGAGGTGCAAGCACGCAATTTGCGATGATACCTTATAACATAATGAAAAACAAGGCAATGTATCTTAACACTGGTGTCTGGGCAACCAAAGCTATGAAAGAGGCAAAACGTTTTGGAGATATTATTGAAGTGCGCTCTACATGCGAAAAGTTTACTTCGATTCCGAAAGATTTTGAGATTGATGAAACTGCTGATTATCTGCACATTACTACTAATAATACTATTTACGGCACCGAAATTAAGTACGATATTGATAGCACAATTCCACTTGTTGCCGATATGTCGTCGGATATTTTTAGCCGACCGATAGATGTTTCTAAGTACGTATTGATTTATGGTGGTGCGCAAAAAAATCTTGGGCCTGCTGGCGTAACTTTCGTAATTGTTAAGGACGAAATTCTCGGAAAAGTTGAGCGTGCAATTCCAACAATGTTGAACTACAATACTCATATCGACAAAGGCTCGATGTTTAACACTCCGCCTGTACTTCCAATCTTCATGACATTGCAGACACTCAAATGGTTAAAAGAATTGGGTGGAATAGAAAAAATGCAACAAATGAATCAGGAGAAAGCAAATCTTCTTTACAACGAAATTGACAGAAATCCTCTTTTTGTCGGAACAGCAGTGAAAGAAGACCGTTCTCTTATGAATATA
The DNA here is from genome assembly GCA_029934165.1 of Bacteroidales bacterium. Lineage (GTDB taxonomy): Bacteria > Bacteroidota > Bacteroidia > Bacteroidales > JAOZMU01 > JAOZMU01. The sequence continues at coordinate 8,507 of JAOZMU010000090.1, read as the reverse complement.
AGTTTCTTATTACAAGACAAATACAAACACCTCGAAGCCGAATTTATTGAGTTTGCAACTTCCAAAGGAGTTCTCGGAATCAAAGGACACCGCTCTGTTGGAGGCTTCCGCGCATCTACGTATAATGCCTTACCAAAAGAAAGTGTTGAATTTTTAGTTGGTTTGATGCAAGAATTTGAAAAAAAACACGCATAGCTATCTCATTTCATACTATTTAGCAAAGGAATATTTATAGTGATTATTCTTTTGTTAAATAGTATTTTAGTATGTACGGACTTGTGTTTCAGGCGATTAAATTTTAGTGGCTTTATAAAGTTCGCGCATAAATTAGGATTGCAAATCGCAGCACGTCAGATACAAAATTTTTCTGATGAGTTGCATAAAAATTAACAAATGAAAGTACTTGTAGCAACCGAGAAACCTTTTGCACCAGCAGCCGTTCAAGAGATTCGTAAAATTGTCGAAGCTAATGATTATGAGTTAGTTCTTCTCGAAAAATATACAGATAAAGCGCAGTTAATTGAGGCTGTTGCCGATGTTGATGCAATGATTATACGTAGCGATAAAGCGACAAAAGAAGTATTAGACGCAGCAAAAAATCTGAAAGTAATTGTCAGAGCTGGTGCAGGATACGATAATATTGACATTGCTGCTGCTACGGCAAACAACGTAGTTGCAATGAATACCCCCGGTCAGAACTCAAACGCTGTTGCCGAATTGGTTTTTGGGATGATGGTTTATAACGCAAGAAGCAATTTCAACGGAAAAGCAGGAACAGAATTACGATGCAAAAAACTTGGTATTCATGCCTACGGAAACGTTGGTAGAAATGTTGCCCGCATCGCTAAAGGTTTCGGCATGGATGTTTACGCGTTTGACCCTTTTGTTTCATCGGAAAGCCTTGAAAAAGAAGGCATTAAACCAATGAAATCTGCTGAAGAGTTGTATAAAACATGTCAATATATTTCGCTTCACATTCCTTCAAACAAAGAAACGAAAGAATCCATCGACTTCGATTTATTATCAAAAATGCCAAAAAATGGCGTTCTTGTAAACACTGCTCGCGCCGAAGTTATTGATGAACAAGGAGTTCTGAACCTTTTAGAGGCTCGAAAAGATTTATCATATTTGTCGGATATAGCTCCGAAAAGAAGAGCCGAGTTTGAAGAAAAGTTTGCATCACAAATTTTATTTACGCCAAAGAAAATGGGCGCGCAAACGGCAGAAGCAAATATTAATGCAGGAATTGCTGCTGCAAATCAAATCGCTAATCTTATTAAAAACGGCGATAAAACATTCCAAGTAAATTAATAAATTATTGATATTTAACCAATTAATACGTTTTTATTATGTCAATCTTACGTCCTTTTAAAGGGATTCGTCCTAAAAACGAGTTATCAGAAAAAGTAGCTGCTCGCCCGTACGATGTTTTAAACTCGGCAGAAGCACGCATTGAAGTAAAAGGCAATCCTTACAGCTTTTTACGTATTACCAAGCCAGAAATTGACCTTCCTGTTGATATTGATATTCACTCGCAAGAAGTTTACGACAAGGCAAAAGAAAACCTAAATCAGTTTCTAAAAGACGGAATACTTGTCCAAGATGACAATGCACATTTCTATATTTATGCACAAACAATGTTTGGCAAAACTCAATATGGTCTTGTTGGTTGCTCTGGTGTCGAAGATTACGTGAACGATATTATTAAAAAACACGAACTTACGCGTCCCGACAAAGAAAAAGACCGTATGAATCATGTTCGATACTCAAACATAAATGCTGGTCCTGTGTTTTTTGCGTATAAAGACAACGCAAAAATTGATGCTATCGTAAATGATATTATCAAAAATGCACCAGAAGTAGATTTGACAACAAACGACGACGTGCGCCACCAAGTTTGGATTATTCGTAAAGAAGAAACGAATAATGAGATAACAGACATTTTCGATAAAGAAATTCCTGTTGTTTATGTAGCCGATGGACACCACCGTACTGCTGCCGCTGCCCTTGTTGGCAAGGAAAGACGTACAAACAACCCTAACCACACTGGTAATGAGGAGTATAACTTCTTCTTATCGGTTAATTTCCCTGCAAGCCAATTAACAATAATAGATTATAACCGAGTTGTAAAAGACTTAAACGGCTTGACACCAGCAGATTTCATCGAAAAACTGAAAGTTTCTTTCGATGTTGAAGAAAAAGGTTCGGAAGAATTTAAACCGACTGGTTTACACAACTTTGCAATGTATCTCGAAGGAAAATGGTACTCGATGACGGCAAAAGCAGGGACATATAATGACAACGACCCAATCGGAGTTTTAGATGTTACCATTTTAACCGAACAAGTACTTGCCCCACATTTGAATATCGTGGACCTACGACGCTCGACAAGAGTGGAGTTCATTGGCGGAATTAGAGGTCTTGGGGAATTGAAACGACGCGTTGACAACGGTGATATGAAAGCGGCATTTGCTCTTTATCCTGTTTCGATGGAACATTTGATGAACATTGCAGACACGGGAAACATTATGCCACCAAAAACAACGTGGTTTGAACCAAAACTACGAAGCGGCATGGTTGTCCATAGCCTTGATTAACACCAAGTTACTTTAAAAAAGAGTAACAGACATTTATTTGTTTGTTACTTTTTTTTTGCATTTATCTAACAACAGGTCGAGCTTCGTACTTGAAATTTCATTGCAAAAAACACAAAATATGTCCAAGACAATAACATTTTTTCCACCATTTGTTATTTTTCGGATTTATTTCTACCTTCGTTGTCGTTGGTTTTTACAAACTTACAGAATAACGCGTAAAGAAAAAAGCCATCGAAATAGAACGCATTAAAACAAAAGAGAAAATGCATCGCAAAACAAAAACGCTCGAATTATATTTGGTTCTCGATTACAAGCGCATAATGCACGGCACAGACAAGGAAAATCTTGCTCACATAAAAGACGTTTTTTTGCACGGTTGCAAAACGTTCCTGAAAACCAATGAAGGCTTTTAACTGGGACGGTTTTAATACAGAAGTTCACAAAATGTTATTGATGGTTTGACCGCTTTGCGCACTTGGTTTTTTCGATGTAGAGTCATCGCATCGGCATGGCTCATCAGTGTTCAGTTATAAATTACTAATTATAAGCCAATTATTATGTCAAAAATACTTATTTTTTCTGCTCCATCAGGTTCAGGAAAAACTACGATTGTTCGTGCTTTGATGAGCAAATTATCTAATCTGGAATTTTCTATTTCGGCTTGTAGCCGTGCGCCACGTGGCAAAGAAAAAAATGGTATCGACTATTATTTTCTTTCGCAAGAGGATTTTAAGGCAAAAATTGTATCCGATGATTTTCTTGAGTGGCAAGAGGTTTATCCGGACAGTTTTTATGGCACGTTAGAATCTGAAGTAGAGAAAATTAGGAGCAAAGGAGCAAACGTTGTTTTCGATGTCGATGTTGTCGGTGGACTAAATATCAAAAAGCACTATGGCGAAAAAGCACTATCAATTTTTGTTATGCCACCGTCTATTGACGTATTGCGAGAAAGATTGATGTTGCGTTCTACGGATAGTTCAGAGGCTATCGAAAAAAGAATTACAAAAGCGGAGGCTGAAATTACGTATGCAAATAAATTTGACATCATCGTAATTAATGATAATATAGACACCGCCATCGAAGAAGCGATGAAAGTAGTTACCAGTTTCCTGAAAAAATAACCAAACATTAATTGTCACAGCACGCAAAAAGTACGAAAAACAAAAAATAGGATAAATGAAAATAGGATTATATTTTGGCTCTTTCAATCCAGTTCATATTGGGCATACGGCTATTGCAAATTATGTTCTTGAATCTACTGATGTAGAGCAAGTTTGGTTTATAATAAGTCCGCAAAATCCTTTTAAAAATAAAGCTTCTCTCCTGCCAGATTATCATAGATATGAGCTTGTTAATAGGGCAATTGGAGATTATTCTGGATTTCGTGCTTCGAATATAGAATTTTATCTTTCGCAGCCATCATACACCATTGACACACTAACGATACTCAAGGAAAAATACCCAGATAACGACTTCTCAATAATCGTAGGTAGCGATATTTTACCCACCTTTCATAAATGGAAAAATTACACAGAAATACCAAATATTGCTCATCTTATTATTTATCCTAGAAATACAACTAAGGTTGAGTGTAATCTTCTGCCAGAAAAATACACCATTTTACACAATGCTCCGCAATTTGAAATGTCGTCGAGTTTCATCAGAAAATGTATTCAGGAAGAGAAAGATGTTTGTTTTTTTATGCCAAAAGATGCGTACAACTATCTGAAAGAAATGCACTTCTACGAAAAACATCGCTCTAAGTAATCTTAAAAACATCGCCATCATTCACAGCCGTTGTTGATGGAAAAATGGCTTTTGCTTCGGACTCAAGTTCTTTTATTCTGTTTTTATATCTTGCAGAAAAATGCCCAATTATCAGTTTTTTTACTTCGCTATTTTTCGCCATCAAAGCCGCTTCTTGTGCCGTTGAGTGTCCTGTTTTGACTGCTCGCTTGACGTTTTCCTGCATAAAAGTAGCCTCGTGGTAGAGTAAATCGACACCTCGCAACATTGGCACAATAGGCTCATTATAAGCCGTATCCGAACAAAAAGCATAACTACGAGCTTTTGGTGGTGTTGTTGTCAACTCAGAGTTTTCTATCACAGTGCTATCGTCTGAAATTAGGTCTGCTCCTTCTTTTATGGCAACAATTTCGTTTACTGTCAGATTGTATTTTAAAATTGCCTCTTTTTTAATATTTCGTACTTTTTGTTTTTCCGAAAATAAATACCCAACTGCTGGAATTCTGTGCTTCATCGGTATTGTATGGACTTGGATTAATTTATTTTCATAAATTTTATTGCTACTTTTAAAATCTACTTCGACAAAATTTATTTCGTAACTGAGTGTCTTGAATTGTTCGTTTATAGCTCGGAATAGCTTTTTCAGTCCTGGTGGCGAGTAAATATTAAGTATTTTTTTGCGTCCGAGCAAACCAAAAGTTGTAACAAGCCCAAAAAGTCCGAAAAAATGGTCGCCATGCAAATGACTGATAAAAATATTGTCAATCCGTGCAAAGCTTATTTTATTCCTACGAAGCCTTATCTGGACACCCTCTCCACAGTCTATCAAAAAAAACCGCTCATGCACTTTCAGTACTTGAGCGGTTGTGTTTCGTTGCGAAGTAGGTATTCCAGAGCTGCTTCCCAAAATGGTAATCGAGAATTCGCTGTTCATTTGCTTATAAATTTAGTTTTCTTCTTCTTTCGTAATATAGTCCACAGCCATTTCAACGGTATCTGTGATGTTTAGAACAGAGTCTAATTGAGAAATGGATACCAATCGTTCGACGGCGGTTTGCAAGCCTGTCAATACAAATGTGCCTTTTGCGCTCTTACACAGACGATTAGCAATAAGAATAGCGCTCAATCCTGATGAGTCGCAATACTCGGTATCTCCAAGGTCTAGAACGATATTGTGTTCTCCATTTCCGGCAATTAGTACCAATTCGGATTTTAATACTGGTGCAATATTGGTGTCGAGTTTTTTTACCAGTACTTTTATTAAAGTATGATTCTCTTTCTTATCAATTTTAAGTTTCATTTGCTCCTTAGTTTTTTGTTACAACCAAAAAAATCTTCCCTCATAAATTATAGTAAGCACATTGTGCTATTTATTAGAAATTGTATATAGCTTATATTCAAGTTAATAACAATCCGAAAAAGTGCCGTTTATTTTTACGCACCAATTTTTCACGATTTTCATTTTAAAAACCGTCTTAATTATTTATAAAGGTAACGAAATCTTGTAAAATGTCAAAAAAAAGCTGTGTTTGTTCATAAAAATTTTTCCGTATAAAAATTTTATACATAGTGGAAGTTTAATGCGGTCTAAAGAATTGCATAAAACGTTTGCTAAGGTCTAAGTAATGGAAAATGGAAAATTAATAATTAATAATTAATAATTTTGCTTACGCCTGATTTAGTTTTAGTTAGGAATTTTAATGGCTTACTTTATTAAATTCATTTTACTTATTAGAACGAAGATTAATTAATTTATACAATTATTTGCTGTTTTTTAGTCTAATGGTAAATTGTTGTCTCATTATTAAGTGCTAAAAAAAACGCAAAGAAAATAGATATACATAAATTTATGTAATTATCTTATTCTTTGCGTTTTAACAATTATTTTTTAAAAGAAAATACTGTCAGATTTTTATTTGTCTGTTTTTCCTTCAAGTTTGGATTTCAATGTTGCGAGTTCTGCAATATCTCCCAGTGTTGTTTTCTCGATAGTGATATTGATTTTTTTATCTTTCGAGTTTTCCGATTTTCCTTTTTTCTTGCTGTTGTTGTTGTTGTATGATGAAGCGTCTTTTGGTCGTTTTGCGTCTTCGTGGATACGACTGTGCGACAAGATGATACGTTTTGCAGATTTTGAAAATTCTATTACTCGGAAATCTAATTTTTCTTCGAGTTTTGCTGTTACACCGTCTTCTTTGACAAGGTGTTTTTGTCCGGCAAAACCTTCGACTCCGTAAGGAAGTGCAACAACTGCGCCTTTTTCAAGGACATTTACGATTGTTCCTTCGTGTACGGTTCCGACTTTGAATAGTGTTTCGAAAACTTCCCAAGGATTTTCTTCAAGTTGTTTGTGTCCGAGGCTTAGGCGACGATTGTCTTTGTCAATATCCAAAACAACTACATCAATATTTTCGCTTATTGTAGTAAATTCTGCTGGATGCTTGATTTTCTTCGTCCAAGAAAGGTCAGAAATATGAATTAATCCGTCAACACCTTCTTCTATTTCTACAAAGACACCGAAATTGGTGAAGTTGCGAACTTTTGCTGAATGTGTAGAATTTTTCGGATATTTTTCTTCGATACCTTCCCATGGGTCTGGCTTCAATTGCTTGATACCTAAAGACATTTTGCGGTCTTCGCGGTCGAGGGTAAGTATAACGGCTTCGACGGTATCGCTAACTTTCAAGAACTCTTGTGCGCTACGCAGGTGTTGCGACCAAGACATTTCTGAAACGTGAATCAAACCTTCGACACCTGAAGCTATCTCAACGAATGCACCATAATCTGCCATCACAACTACGCGTCCGTTGACTTTATCGCCAACTTTTAGGTTTTCGTCGAGGGAATCCCAAGGGTGTTTAGTTAATTGTTTAAGTCCAAGAGCAATACGTTTTTTCTCATCATCGAAATCAAGAATTGCAACATTTAATTTTTGGTCTAACTGGACAATTTCTTCTGGATGCGAAACGCGTCCCCAAGAAAGGTCTGTGATGTGAATTAAACCATCTACGCCACCAAGGTCGATGAAAACACCGTAAGAAGTGATGTTTTTAACTGTGCCTTCAAGGATTTGTCCTTTTTCGAGTTTAGCGATAATTTCTTTCTTTTGTTGTTCAAGTTCTTCTTCGATAAGAGCTTTGTGAGAAACAACAACGTTTTTAAATTCGTGGTTGATTTTAACAACTTTGAATTCCATGGTTTTTCCGACATAAATGTCGTAGTCGCGGATTGGTTTAACGTCAATTTGCGAACCGGGTAGAAATGCCTCAATTCCAAATACATCGACAATCATACCACCTTTTGTACGACATTTGATGAATCCTTTGATAATCTCGTCATTTTCAAGCGATTGGTTGACTCTGTCCCATGAACGTAATGCGCGAGCTTTTTTGTGCGATAATACAAGTTGTCCGTTTTTATCTTCTTGACTTTCAACGTAAACCTCGACAGTATCTCCGGCTGTGAGGTCTAAATTGTAACGAAATTCGTTCAAACTAACGATACCTTCGGATTTGTAGCCAATGTTTACAACAACTTCGCGGTCTGTTTTAGAAATAACAACTCCGTCTATAACTTCATTTACATTGATGGTTGATAGGGTTTTGTTGTAAATTTCTTCTAATTTTTTGTGTTCGTCTGTAACTTCATTTGATTGAGACTCAAACTGTTCCCAGTTAAACTCTTCATGAATTTGTGTAAAATCGGCTTTGGGTTGTACTTTCTCAGTAGTTTCTTTAACTTTTTCTACAACTTCTACAACTTCTTTAACTTCTTTTACTTCCTCTACAACTTCTTTAACTTCCTCTACAACTTCTTGGTTTTCAACAACTTCCTTAACTTCGGTCTTTTCCACCAATTCGCCGTCTTGTGTTTTGTTTTCTAAATCACTCATTTGTACTAATTAATTAAATTTTATTGGATTAGACATTATATTGAATATATTTGCGCAAAAATAGTAACAATTATTTTATTTCCAAGTTTTTCACGGATATAATTTAGTGGGTAGATTGTTCTCCAAAATTCCCTGAAAAAAATACACTATACGCTTCTGACAGCAGTGTGTAAATAAAAACAGCATAAATGTATTAGAACGAAGATTAAATTAACCTATCAGGGTTTGTTCATAAAATTTGTTTGTTTTGTCGAACCGCTTGCTACAAAGGC
>JAOZMU010000664.1 GCA_029934165.1 Bacteroidales bacterium | reverse complement strand
ATTGAATTTTCATTTGAGCTTTAAGACATTGACACATACGACTTTACAGAAACATATCGTTTTTTGAGTTCCTTGCAATGTGTTAAATATCAAGTTGTAAGGGTGAAGTCCGAAACTTGAGTAAGTAAAAATATAAAACCTGTAAATTCAAAAAAATACTTTTACGACTTGCCGCTTCGGACGAGATTAACGTGCAGACATTAAGTCAAGTAATTGGAATTTCGCAAAGTGAAATAAATGAAGTAATTGATATTTTAGCAAAAGCGGAATTATTAAATGTTCTATATCCTTATGGTGGAATTGACAGTAAATTAAACAAAACGAAGAAAGCATTTTTCATGTCTCCGTCTATTCGTCTCGCTTTAATATCTCATATTGAAAATACAATTGGTAAATAATATTTGGCGAAATTTTACGAAGATATTGTTGTAAGTAAAATGAATTTAATAAAGTAATCCATTAAAATTCCTAACTAAAACTAAATCAGGCGTAAGCAAAATTATTAATTATTAATTATTAATTTTCCATTACTAATGTATTTGCGACGTTTTTTTGATGATGCTTTGTTATCATTTTCAAGTAATACAAAAAGCAAAAATCCTGATTTTATAATTGAAACAAAAGATATTCCGATATTAATAGAAGTTGGCATAAACAAAAAATCTACAAAACAAATTACAAAAAGTAAAATACGATACAGATATGGTATAATTATAAATCCTTAAATCCGCAAGTCTTTTTATAAGTAATTGAATTTCAATGATTAAAATCTATTTTACTTCACTTGTTTAGGTGAAACAAAATAGATACAAATACTTAAAAGTAAAAGGATTACAAAAAGACCTTCGGATTTAAGGAAATACAAAAAAAGATGAGTTAAAAGTTGAAAAAGATACCGTAATTATATCATTGGAATGGTTTCTATTGCTTTGATAATGTCGAGTAGGTAAAGGGGGAATTTACTTTGTCCGAAATAATGTTCACAAATAATATCGGTAAAATTGTTAGCACACTGATGATAGTTGTGAGCTTTAGTTTGCAGGTGTAAATACAAGGTTGGGATTTATATTTTTTTTAGCAAAATTAAAAATGGCTTGTCAATTGCAAAATTGGCGAGTTTTTTTATGGAATTTTTCAGCAAAACAATGCAACGTTTTTCGTTTTTCTGTGTCTTATAAGTAACAGCACTAACACAATAAGAGCCGAAAAAGGTTTATTAATATAGCTATAAGGTTTATTAATATAGCTATAAGGTTTATTAATATAGCCATAAGGTTTTTATAACATAACTGATTTACAAAATGTTAAAATAAAGTAAAATAGTTACAAATGTCTAACAAGAAGGAAACAAATTTTTAAATTGCGTAAATAAAGAAGTACCAAAACTAAATGAATTAAGAATTAAGAATTGGCTTATGCCGAATAAGTAAGATGCCTGAAAATAATCGACACTTTCTTATTTAAAACTAATTAGTTTTATGAAAAAAATCCTCTTTTTTATGTTATTCGGTATTTTATCCGAATTTCTTGTCGCCCAAGACCTACCCCTAAATAACCAATATATGCTCAACGCCTACTTACTCAATCCGGCTGTTGTTGTTGCTCGCAATCCTTCGGTACGCCTAAACATTCGCCGTCAGTGGGTTGGGATAGAAAACGCTCCAATGACAATCGCGGCAAGCGGGCAATGGCTGTTTGGCAGAGGACGCAAAAAAAACAACGGAATTGGCGGATATTTTTTCAGCGATAGAAGTGGAGTTGTAAACCGTTTTGGAGTCGAAATTTCGTATGCACATCGTGTCGAAATAGACAAAAGACATAGCGTTGCAATGGGCGCATCGTTGTCTGGTTATCAGTACTCTATCGACCAACGCGAACTCACCACACACGAGGGCAATGACCCAGCAATACACGGCAGTGTCGAGACAAGTTTGGTTATGCCAGATGCAAATGTTGGCGTTTTGTTATACTCTGATTTACTGTATGTTGGCATTTCTGCCACGCACCTTATGCAGCCCTCCGTACAACTTGATGGCGAAAGCTACACCGAAAACAAAATTCCGATGCACATATTCTTTACGGCTGGATATAAATTCTTTCTCGCCGATGGTGTTGATTTAGAGCCATCTGTGATGATAAATTCAGGAAATCTTTCTACCGAATTCGACATAAACGGAAAAATTTATTATTACGATTATTTATGGTTTGGGCTATCGTACAGGCATCAGCGCGCTTTTGCTGCCCTGCTTGGGTTTACCCTCGATAAATATTATTTTGGTTATGCCTATGAGTACGGCACAACAGCTTTACAGGCATATCATGCTGGTTCTCACGAGTTTATGCTCGGAATAAATTTTGGTGGACGCAACCGAAAGGGTGGGAGAGGAGCTGTGAAATGCCCAGCTTTTGCACGATAAAAATGGACTAAGTTTTTGGTTTAAAATAGATAAAAATAGGCATGTTTCATATAACAAAAATAAACTTTACACTTTTTACCGATTTTGGAAA
>JAOZMU010000089.1 GCA_029934165.1 Bacteroidales bacterium | reverse complement strand
ATTTCCCATGGTTCTTTACAAAAGGAGATAACATTTTCATAGCAGCTGTCGATTGTACAGGGCATGGCGTTCCGGGAGCATTGCTTTCGTTTATCGGATACTTCTTGTTGAACAATATTGTGGATCACGATAAAGAATTTAGCGCAGGTCAAATCCTTGACCAACTGCACGAAAACGTCAGAAAAACTCTACGTCAAGACCAAGAAGGAGCCAATGCTAGAGATGGAATGGATATAGCATTCTGTAAAATCAATAAAAAAACAAAATCTGTTGAATATGCCGGAGCGCATCGTCCGCTTTACCTTGTCCGCGACGGTGAATTGATAGAGTTTAAAGGAAATAGAAAGGCTATTGGAGGAATTCCTCGCCGAAGAAAAAAAGAGAAGGATTTTGTTAATCACGAATTAACCATCCACGGCGGAGATAAATTATTTTTCTTCTCCGATGGGCTTCCAGACCAAATCGGTGGACCAAGCGGACATAAATACATGGCAATCAGGATACGAGAAGCATTGTTAGAACACAAAGAATATAATATGTCTCAATATCAGAAGCATTTTGCACGCGATTTCAACAAATGGAAAGGCGATTTTAAGCAAATTGATGATGTTTTGTTAATTGGTATTGAATTTTAATTTATTTTTGCAAACTTTGCAGCAAAATGTTTAGCTAAAATTATCCATTGATGTAATGAAATATATTGAATGTAATTTTGTCTTTTTTTGTTAGTAAGAATAGAAAATATTATTAATTGCACGGTATTGAAGTGAAAATGAAAGACATAGAAGTAAAAGAATATAGGGATACCCCCAACTAGTTTTTTAACTAAACTTAATTATCAATTATGCCTGAAAAAATTGACAAAAATAATTTTCTTAGTTTTGTATATGACTTTTACGTTAAAACTAAAGCTCAGGAAATAAATTTATTCTACGAGGGGGAAATTACCCATCAGATTACGAAAGCATTTACTTCTTTGACAGAAGCTAAGATGCTGAAAGATGAAGAACCAAACACTGTTCAGAAAAAAGTGTTTCATGTCATGGTAGAGTGTCTTCAGAACATTAGCAAACACGCCGACCATAAAAATCATGATGCGACAGCCACAAAGCAGGGTCGAGGAATATTTTTAGTTACCAAGAACACAATACAATACAATGTTACTACAGGTAATACAATACCTAACGATAGGATTGCATCTCTGCAGAGCATGCTCGAGAATATAAACAGTCTCGATAAAATGGGATTAAAGAAGCTCTACAAACAGCAAATACGCGAGGGGCGATTATCAGATAAAGGTGGTGCCGGTTTAGGTTTTATTGATATAGCAAAAAAAACCGGACAAAAGCTTGATTATCACTTCATAAAAATAGATGATAATCTATCATTCTTTATCCTTACTTCAACTATAAAAAGAAAATAATAAAATATTCAAAACTATGCAGGTAATAAAAATTAAGGGCACAGACGATACTCCTACCGTAATATTAGACGTAGAAAATAAGTTTATGGAAATTTCTGGTCGTTCGTTACCAGAAGATGTAGCAGCATTTTATGACCCCATCTTGGAATGGCTCGATGATTATGCAGAGAATCCGTTAACGAAAACCGTGTTTGATTTCAAACTTGTGTATTTCAATACGGCATCATCTAAGCTGTTGCTCGATATATTGCTTAAACTAGAAGAAATTGCCGACGAAGGCAACGAAGTTCTTGTTAAGTGGCATTATCCTGAAGATGACGAGGATATGGAAGAGGCAGGAGAAGAATATGCCGATATTGTTGACGTTTCGTTTGAACAAGTTAGTTATTCGCTTGATTAAATTTTCGTTGCTTTTGCCCCGAAAGCATTGATACAGGCTACGTTTACGGGGTGCGGGTTTTTATTTTGGTATATGAAATCTTAAATAATGAGTGAGGAAATCTTAAAAGCTTTGATGCAGCTTTTTGCTATTATAGCAAAGCAAGACGAAGGTGTTGAAGACAACGAAGTATTATACGTGCATGGATTTCTAAGACAGCAACTTAGTGCAGAAGCTGTGGACGAGTATTTTAAGTTGTTTCATAAAAAAGCGGGAGTTGACAAGCTAAAGAAAGAGCGAAAAAAAGCGGGAGATAAAGACGGTGCAGAACCAAGGAAACCAAAACTTACTTCGGTAAAAGACTCTGTGCGTATTCTCGGATTATGCAAAAAAATTAATAAACAGCTCAATCAAAGCCAGAAAGCAATCGTTCTTGTACGCCTGTTCGAATTGGTCAATGCTGATAGGAAATTCTCCGACCAGCGAATGGCAATCATTAACACAGTTGCCGAAGTTTTTAATGTTTCAAAAGAAGAGTTTAAAAATATTGAAACGTTTGTCATTTACAACGATTATGACAAACTGGATAATCAAAGCACTCTTCTTGTTACCGACAAAGAATTTGAGCGTAACGAATGCCGTAGAATAAAAGTCGAATCTTTGGACGGAGATGTTATCATTCTTCAAATAAAAAGTGTCGATTTATATTTCATGCGCTACACCGGTTCGCAAGATATTTACTTAAACGGGCTGAGTGTAAACAACCGTAGTATTTATCTTTTTGCAAACGGCAGTGCGATAAAACTACCCAAAGGCAAACCAATTTATTATAGCGATGTTGTATCTAATTATATGTCCGATGCAACAGCTACTCACCTCTCATTTTCTGTCGAAAAAATTGATTATAGATTTGCCTCTAATGAGCTGGGGCTCAGGGCAATTAGTTTTTCCGAAGAGCATGGTAAACTAATTGGCATTATGGGAGCTAGCGGTGCCGGAAAAACAACACTACTAAATGTTTTATCAGGCATTAATAAACCATCTGCCGGACAGATATTGATAAATGGAATTAACCTTCACACACAACAAGATAAAATTGAGGGAGTTATAGGTTATATTCCTCAAGACGATTTACTTATTGAAGAGTTGACCGTTTTTCAGAATTTATATTTCAGTGCAAAACAATGTTTTAACGATAAAACAGAAGAGGAAATCGTTGACATGGTGCACAAAACACTACGAAGTTTAGGGCTGTATGAGCGGAAAGACCTGAAAGTTGGCTCGCCACTGAATAAACTGATTAGTGGTGGGCAACGAAAAAGGCTGAACATTGCTTTGGAGTTGATACGCGAACCGTCCATTCTTTTTGTTGACGAACCAACATCTGGATTGTCATCTCGAGATTCAGAAAACGTAATGGACCTTCTTAGTGAATTGACACTCAAGGGAAAACTTATTTTTGTTGTAATTCACCAACCATCATCGGACATTTATAAGATGTTCGACAAAATGATTATCCTCGATACCGGCGGCTATATGATATACTATGGCAACCCAGTTGAAGCTTTGATGTACTTTAAACGCATTGATGCTCAGATTAATAGCGAAGTTGGAGAATGTACAACATGCGGTAATGTAAATCCTGAACTGATTTTTAATATCGTCGAGGCACGCGTTGTCGATGAGTTTGGAAATTATACCGAAAAAAGAAAAATGTCGCCACCAAACTGGGAGAAACATTTTTATAAGAATATTCAAAAAAATGAAATACCCAAAGTTCAGGACGACCCACCGACAACTTTAAATATACCCTCGTGGTTTAAGCAATTTAAGATATATACACTTAGAGACTTCTTCTCAAAAATCAGCAACACTCAATATGTTTTGATAAGTTTGCTCGAAGCTCCACTTTTAGCATTTATCCTTTCATTTATAATATATTATATTGCCGACCCCCACTCTGTCATTTATATTTTCCGTGAAAACGAAAATATCCCGCCATATATTTTTATGAGCATAATTGTAGCTTTATTTATTGGACTGACAGTTAGTGCCGAAGAAATTTTTAGAGATAGAAAAATATTAAAAAGAGAAAAATTCCTTAATCTTTCAAGGTCAAGTTATTTAATATCAAAAGTTTTCATATTATTCACTTTATCTGCCGTACAATCTCTTCTCTATGTTTTGGTCGGTAATTTAATACTCGGAGTCGAAGGAATGATGTTTGACTACTGGTGCGTGATGTTTGCAACTTCTGCATTTGCAAATATGTTAGGTCTGAATATTTCCGCGTCATTTAACTCAGCAGTAACGATTTATATTCTTATTCCGTTATTGATGATACCACAAATGGCATTAGGCGGAGCAATGTTTAGTTTTGATAAACTGAATAGAATTTTAGGAACAGCAGGCAAAGTCCCGGTCGTTGCCGAAATAATGGCATCAAGATGGGCTTACGAAGCTTTGATGGTTCATCAATTTATGAATAACGAGTTCGAGTCCAAGTACTTTGAGATAGAACAAGAAGAAAGCATTGGCGACTTCAAACAGGTTTACTACCTGCCTCGACTTGAAGAAATGGTTACCGAAACAATGAGGCATCAAAAAGAAAATACGGACTCTACACAAAAAATAGCTCGAAGAGATATTGAACTTTTGCACAACGAATTGTCAAAAGAAAAAAGAAGAAATGTTAGATTACAGACAAGTAAAATCGAAAAAAAAATCAAGCGTGCAATTGAACAAAACAACGATAAAAAAATAGCGAAATACAAAAAAGAAGAAGTTGAAGACCTTGTGCCACAGGAATTAATAGATAACCTGACTTTCGAGTTATTTTCGGACTCCATTGCAAACGAAGCACTATTGTGCATTGATGACCTGAAAGACTATTATACTGAACTTGCTTTTAAGGCTGACGACAGAAAAGACAAAATTGTAAACTATTTGGACAGTGTTTCGCCAAATTATTATAACAAACGTCAGGCTCGGTTCCACAATGCTGCATTAGCAGATTATGTAACAAATTTCTACGAAAAAAATAAAATTTTACGTTATAAAGATAAATTGGTTCAACAAGTAGACCCCGTATTTTTAGACCCTGATGATTTTAACTTTTTCGATTTCAGATGCCATTTTTACGCACCAAGGAAATATTTTATGGGCTATTATTTTGACACATTCAATTTTAATATCGTAATAATTTGGCTGATGACTACAATATTATATATATCTTTATATTTTGATAGTTTAACCAGAACAATATCCTTTATTGGTAGAATAAAAATTCCATGGGAGGAGATTGGCAAAAAAATTGCGATAAAAAAACTAATTCCAAAAAAGCTAATTCCAAAAAAGGCAGTAAAAAAAGTCGAAAAGCCAAAAAGGGAAAAGCGAGAGAGAAGAAAAACAGATAAAAATTAGCATTAATTTTCAAACTTCTTCATAATATATTATTTTTGTATAATATAAAAGCGACCAAATTACGTTATTATGGTTAAAAAAATCCTTGTAATTTTTTGCTCAGCATTGCTTTTCGTAGCATGTACTCCAAGCTCGGACAATCCTGACGTGAATATTCCAGACCATGTGACCGACGAAATTGACGATGACGAGTCAACGGAGTCAATGTCAGATATTATTGAAAATATTGCCTCGCCTTTGGAGATGGCGAATTTAATTCAGGCATCGGGAGTCCCATTTTCGTTGAGATATTTAGCACCAACAGAAGATTCGGACAAGTTCAACACCAACTTTAAAAAAGCATTAGCTCTTGGAGTAATGGCTTCGGATTTGGGCTATTTGAATATGTATAAAAAATCTGGTTCCGTAATAAATTACCTCCGTATAATCCAACGGCTTTCAAGCGATTTGAGAATTGGGCAATTCTTTGATTTTAAGTTGCTAAAAGACTTAGCAAAGGCAGATAATGTAGACTCATTGATGTACCACTCGACGGCAAGTTTCAATAGAATGGATAAATACCTGCGCGAAAACGGCAAAGGCGAATTAAGCGCACTTATGGTTGCTGGTGTTTGGATTGAAGGAATGTACATTGCCACACAAGTAATGGAAGAAAACTCAAATCAAAAACTCATTGAGAGAATTGGCGAGCAAAAAGTAATGTTAAATTTATTGGTGATGTCATTGTCGAGCTTTCAGTCTGAGCCTAATTTCCCTGCCCTAATAACAGATTTTAAGGTTATTCAAGAACAATTCACCAATGTTCAAATTACTTACGAAATTGGTCTGCCAGAAACAATTGAAGAAGATGGAAAACTCATCATCATTCAAGATGAAAAAAGCATAATCCATATTACAGAGGAACATGTAAAATTGATTTCGGAGCAAGTTGAAAAAGTTCGTAATAAACTAATAAGTTTATAAGATGAAAAAAATTATTATAGTTATTTTCTTAGCAGCACTATTTGCAAACGTAGATGTAAAAGCACAATGTAATGAACAGCTTGTTCGAAAGTGCGCATTGGATATTGGAGATAATGCTACTTATTTAAAAGAGTTTAAAGTTCTATTGCGAAAAAGGAAGCGGCGCAAATCTACGCCCAGTAGATCTTTTTCGGTTGTGTTAAATCGTGGAACTCATTACAGGTTTAATCTTTGCAACGCAGAGGATTATGAAGGTCGTGCAGTGATGATGCTATATGATGCTGATAGATTGTTAGTTACCACCTTTGATATGGCAACAACTAAAGAATATCCATCTGTAGATTTTATTTGTACAAAATCAGCAGTGTACAAGTTGTACGTTTCTTTCAAAGAAGGAAAAGAAGGTTGCGCTGTCGTGATACTCTCAATGGTTAGGTAATCACATTTTCAAACAGTATTTGATATGAAAGATAAATTATTTGTTGTTTTATACGTATTTTTAATGTTTCTGGTGTTTAGCAATTATGCTGTAGCACAACCTGATACAACATTTTACAAAGGAAAAAAAATTAAGCAGATTGTAAATGGAACTACATCTGCCGATGGTTTATTCTTTGGAGAACAAAAATTGTACAACAAAAAAGGCGTATTGCAAGAAATAATTACTTTCAGAAAAGCCAATAAAAAAGCCAATAAATACAATGGAGTCCTTAAAACATATTACAACGACACAACAATAGCCTCAGAAGTTCCTGTTGCTCAGTTTATAAAAGACAAAAAGAGAGTTATTGAAATTCGTTCTGACAAAAAAGTTTTCGGATACCACAAAAATACGACCGATATTTCATACGAATTTCAACTTAAAAAACCTTTAACTCTTCGCCATAAAATTTACAAAAAATTCAATCGTCATTACCATGATTTCGTTTTGTTGCACAAGACAAAAAAAATAAAAGGTTTAATAACAACAATTTATTACTTTGACGATAACAAAAAAATAGCCGGCATTGATAATTTTGTAAACGGAGTGATTGATGGTGTACAAAAAACCTATTATACAAACAGACAGTTAAAATCCGAGGGTTCGACAAAACGAGTTCGTTCGACAAATTACAGCGTTGGCAGATGGGTTTATTATCGAGAAGACGGCGTGGTAATGAAAGACGTTGAGTATTACTGTGATACGATTAAAGCTAACAAGCCAATGC
Organism: Bacteroidales bacterium; assembly: GCA_029934165.1. Lineage (GTDB taxonomy): Bacteria > Bacteroidota > Bacteroidia > Bacteroidales > JAOZMU01 > JAOZMU01. The sequence continues at coordinate 2,089 of JAOZMU010000089.1, read as the reverse complement.
GCTATGGTATGTTGATTAACAATGGGAAATTTTATTTTCCATCAGCAGAATTACAATTTTTGGTGGCGTACCCAAGAGCAGAAGATTTTCATCATCGAATTGATACAATTAAGGCTTATTATGACAATGAAAAACCTTGGTTTAAGTTAGATTATGACACGAAAGCAAAGATTAAAAATGGTGATTCTAAAAAAGACTATAAACACTCTGCGAAATATGTTGAATATTATAAATCTGGAAAAATAAAAATTGAAGGATTTTATGTAAAAATTCCGAGATATAAATTGACAAAATCAGATTTAGTCGTAGATAGCAAACTTGGCTCAGTCGATAACCGCAAAGTTGCATCTTGGCTGTATTATGATGAAGCTGGAAATATTTTGAAAAAAATTCGCTACGATATGCTTACCGGAAAAGTAAAAAAAATTACTGAAGGAGCAAGTGTTAAGAAAACCCCAAGTGATGACCTGATAGATACAGAATTTTAAATAAAAAAGTCCTGAGTTAAATACTCGGGACTTTTTTTAATCTTATTAACACGGATTTTTCTAATTTTGAATAAAATATTTGCGATATAATAAACTGAAAATCAACAAATTGTAATTTCAACAAAAACCGTTATAATCAGTTTTTATTTAAGTACTCCCACAAAAATCCTTCCTCCTAATATTAACGTAAGTTTCTAATTCTCAGCCTAAACATTTCTTGAAAAATCGGTTTTTACCTTAAAACTGTTCGAGCCATTCAAGTGCCGATTCTTTTGTACCAAAAAGTGCTTGAATAAAATTTGGCTTAACAACCTCATCTAATGCTTGCTCGAAAGAAATTTGTGTAAAAATCTCTTCACAAAGGAGTATTGCAAGTTTTATTTTTACTTTGGCTGTTACCGGAGTAATAATCTCATTTGCTAACCACGTTTGCAAATCCACTGAAATGGTAAAATCAAGGTTTTGGCGATCGCTGATTTGTTTCTCAATTTTATGTTCTAAGACAATTTCCAGATATTTCAGAGTTTCCGTTTTATAGTCGTCCTCGGTCATTTTGCTGGTTTTGTCGTTCCATGAATATATGAGAACATTTATGTCTTCAAGCAGAACAATCCTCAAATAAGAACCTTGATATAATTCCTTCATCTATCATATTTTTTGGTAATGGAAATAAAAATAAGTTATTACTTGATATTTTGGCAACATTTTTTCTATTGCCATATCTATTTATAGTACAGACTACTATGGTTGTACATAAAATAACTCGGACTTTTTTTAAAACTGTTCGAGCCATTCAAGTGCCGATTCTTTTGTACCAAAAAACGATTGAATATAATTTGGCTTAACAACCTCACCTAATGCTTGCTCGAAAGAAATTTGTGTAAAAATCTCTTCACAAAGGAGTATTGCAAGTTTTATTTTTACTTTGGCTGTTACCGGAGTAATAATCTCATTTGCTAACCACGTTTGCAAATCCACTGAAATGGTAAAATCAAGGTTTTGGCGATCGCTGATTTGTTTCTCAATTTTATGTTCTAAGACAATTTCCAGATATTTCAGAGTTTCCGTCTTATAGTCGTCCTCTGTCATTTTGCTGGTTTTGTCGTTCCACGAATATATGAGAACATTTATGTCTTCGAGCAAAACAATACTCATAAATGGTCCTTGATATAATTCTTGGTTCTATGGTAGAACGTTGTTGGTTAATAAATTTTCTGTTTGGTTCAATATTTGTTATGCCGTTATATTCCTTATAACAAGGCGATTACATAAATATTCTTTATGTAAATTTCTGAGGAATAATTTTTATTACAGAATTTCTATATATTGCAAATCATTTCAAAATTGTTAAGATGTACATTATCAGTACTTACGCAATAATCTAAAGTCCTATGCCAAAATTGAAATTCAATACCAACAATATTCTTCCATAGAACCTAATTCTTTCATCTGTCATATTTTTTTGTGATGGAAATAAAAAATAAATTAATGTTTAATATTTGAAAGTTACTGCCTGTGTGCCTGAAGCAATACCGACAGTAGTGAAAATATTAAGGTCTAAGACCTATTTTTTATGAAACGTTTAAGCTGTGAATTAACAA
>JAOZMU010000663.1 GCA_029934165.1 Bacteroidales bacterium | reverse complement strand
ACCTAAGTTGTTAATTCACAGCTTAAACGTTTCATAAAAAATAGGTCTTAGACTTAATTGCAGTCTAAAGAAACATCTTCTTGGCGAAACAACATTGCCTTATGATGCGAAAAATGCCACCACTCCGTGCGTATTCCATTGAAATTATGCTTCGCCATTAACTTACGTAACATTTTTCTATTTGTTAAAACAGTATCCGATAGGTTTTTATAATCGTAATGAGCCTCAACGCCAAAAAAATCAAACGTAGTTCCCATATCAAGTTCTTTTCCTAACGAATCAATTATCGTTACGTCAACAGCACAGGCGCGTGAGTGTATTGAACCATTTTTATACGGATTGGCAACGTAATTCGGGTTCGGAAAAATTTCCCACATTAGCTTTTGTACTGATATTGGACGATAGCAATCGAATAATTTCAATTGAAATCCTGTTTTTCGCAAATCCGAATTTGCTGCAAGCAAATCTTTGGCAACTATATATCGTAGCAAGCAATTTCCGCAAGGGTAAACCGTCTTTTTCAGGAAGTTACTATCTGTCGCATAGCGCATATCCAACACCAAGCTCGAATCCAAAGAAAGAACATTTAACAAAGTTTCGGAAGTTGGCTCGATGTAAAATTTCGGAATAAACTTCTTACCGCGTAGAGTATTATTGCGTATCTCAATAAAATCATGGAAAATAATTGCCAAATTATCACTTACTTCATCTGTATTAGACTTAGTAGTTTTTGTGTTATTACGTAATTTTCCGAAAACACGAATTTTTGCAACGCCTTTTTTTGCAGATATTAGCTCCCAGTTTCCGTCAATAATTTTTTCTACTCTGTCGCCACCATTCGCTTTATCTCGTACCAAATCGTAAACTACGAAGGTATAATCTGAATGAATAATTATTGATTTCTGTTGAATTATTGATTCATCAGACGTTGTATTTTTTACACATCTATCCAAAATTTTACTTAGTGGAGTATTTTTAATTGCATTGTTCAATTGATATAAATCGTCAGTTTTATTAGGTTTAATTTTGTAAGGCACACCGTCAGAATAAAAACATATTTCACTTATAACCAAATCTTTATATTGTGTTCCTGCATAAACTTCTTTAATCTTCAGAAGAAAATTGGTAGCCTCAATTGGTTCTTTCAAAATAACCTCGACAGGATTTTGCGAATCGGAAATAGAATATTCTTGTGGTTGTGTATTTTGTGCCGAAAATTCAAATTTATACAAGCGCGTATTCGACGTAAAATGCTCATCTGAACGTTGATAGCCGTTCCAGAATACAATTTTATCAATCCTAATTTTTTCATCTATCTCAAAAACCAAGTCCTCTCCCACTCCATTTCCCTCAGCACCTTCTGCCCAAGCAAAATCGTAACGCGAATCGAAAAGTTTATCCGTGCCATAAGCTGTTTGTGGCTCTAAAACAGTGCGTGAAACTACTGAGCCACTTACATATTTTGGCGGTTTTATATTAAGCAATTCATCATCTTTACCCCTAAAAATAAGCACACTTAACCCGATATGCTTATTTTTATCAAACATCATAATTGAGTGTTGAGCCACATCATTAGATACTTGATTATCAATTTGTTTGGAGCTATTTTCTGCATTAATTCTCAAAAAAAATGAATTAACAATTTTAGAAATAACTATTTCTTTGTTTGGAGGATAATTACCAACATTTTCGCCATCAATATACACCGTAAATGACGATGGTTCAACCAAATTGCTACCAACGGCAATCTTTGGATAAAAGCTCGAAATATGCGTAGGTTCTGCAAAATGAAACATAATGCCTTCGTAGGGACCAGCTCCAATTTTTGTCGCCCAATTTGTTTGGAGCTTACCATCGAACAGGTTTTCTACGGAACTATTATTTGCAGTTGATGTTGCATAAACGCCAATTAGATACACATTTTTTTTCTTTTCTATCGTACTCTCTTTTTCAACTACATTGTTTTTCTTGTCGTTTGTGCTTCCACAGCCGTATAATAGCGTAAAAAAAACAATTATTAACCCCAGTCTGACTTTCATAAATTCCATTTTTTGTTTACAAATTTATAATAAGGTCTTCGACCTATTTAATGTTGTTTACGCAAGATGTATAATATGCTGTATTTCAATATGTAACATTTTTACAAATATGAAAAAACCTGATAATAACGGTTTTTGTTGAAATTACAATTTGTTGATTTTCAGTTTATTATATCGCATATATTTTTTTCAAATTTAGAAAAAATCAGTATTATCTGTGTTCCTATCATCGCATAAATTGAAACACGGATTAGACTGATTTTCATGGATTTGTATTTTTGACCAAAATCCGTTATAATAAGCATAATTATAGTTTTTAATTCACTTAGTAAAAATGAATTTAATAAAGTAAGCAATTAAAATTCCTAACTAAAACTAAATCAGGCATAAGCAAAATTATTAATTATTAATTTTCCATTACTTATTAACCTAAGTTGTTAATTCACAGCTTAAACGTTTCATAAAAAATAGGTCTA
>JAOZMU010000662.1 GCA_029934165.1 Bacteroidales bacterium | reverse complement strand
GTGAATTAACAACTTAGGTTAATAAAAAGCGTAAGAACTTTTGTAAGAGTACTCAGCATCGGTATTCCTACCGAATTTGTTTTTAATGCGTAAAATTTTGGCTCTTTAATAAGTTGTGTATTTGCCTGAAACTTAGCCTATTATAGAATTACTGTTTTCAAAAACACTGGCTAACAGAATTACATTTTATACGCAATTTGTGTTTTTCTATTGCATATTTTTTGAATTTACTATTTTTGCATTTTATTTATCATGGTTTGTTCATAAAAAATCTTACTGCTTATAACATTTTTGAAATTTTCAGTTTCTTGATTTTCAGTAAATTATATTGTAAATTTTTTATTCCAAATTTAAAAAATCGGTATTAATCTGTTAAATTCGTATTCCTATCATCGCATAAATCGGAACACAGATAATACGGATTAGACTGATTTTCACGGATTTACATTTTTCAACAAAATTCGTTATAATCAACAAAAATATTTCGGTAAATTAATACTTTTAAAATGGAATTTCAATACATATTAAATGGCATGCTCATTGGGCTGTCTGTTTCTATTCCGCTTGGTCCGATGGGCGTTTTAACAATACAACGTACTATGAACAAGGGAGTTCCGTCGGGTGTTGCTTCTGGTTTGGGAGCTGCTATGGCAGACACACTTTTTGCAATTGTTGCTGGTTTTGGGCTGACAATTGTTTCCAACTTTTTGACCGAACACCAAACGCCAATCCTCATCGTAGGTAGCTTATTTTTAGTGTATTTGGGTTATAAAATGCTCACCTCGAGCCAAGAAATTGTTTTTGGAGCGCAAAAAAAGAAGAAGCATAATTTAGTTGCCGATTTCTTATCTATCTTGTTGTTAACTCTTTCTAATCCTATAACAATCATTATTTTAGGCGCTTTTTTTGCTAGTGCTGGTTTTCTTGACGAGGACACATGCAAGCGACTGATAACAGTTCTTATTTTTGGAGTTTTTGCAGGAGCAATGCTTTGGTGGGCTTTTGTGGTTGGTATTGTTAATTATTTCAAGGATAAAATACTCACAAAGAAATTGGAACTTATTAATAAAATCACTGGAATCGTTGTACTGGTACTTGGTTTTGCAATAGCAATAAGTGTTCTTTTTGTCAAGTGAAAAACAAGTCTATACTTCTAAATATCAAGACGATACGTAAGCATTGGCTGTAAGAGTGTTGATAAATTTAACCGTTGTCTGTGTGTCTTCAAGCCGCACAGACAGTAATGACAATACGTATTATTACCATTAACTTATTTATAATTATTACTAAAAAAAAACACATGAAACACTATTTTAGTTTAATATTTATTTTTACCCTAATTTTGGGTATGGCAAGCACTGGCACAAAAGCCCAAGAAACTGAAAGGCAATACAAAATTAATTGCATTGCTTTTTATAACCTTGAAAATCTTTTCGATACAATCCCGAATAATTCCAGAGGACGCGATGAAGAATATACGCCTGAAGGAAAAAAAGTGTGGGGTTCGAAAATTTATACCGAGAAATTAGAAAATATGGCAGATGTAATTTCCAAAATCGGAACGGAACATTCGCCAAAAGGACCTGCAATTCTCGGTGTTTGTGAAGTTGAAAATCGTTCGGTGTTAGAAGATTTGGTGAAAATGCCAAAAATTGCCGACCGAAACTATAAAATTGTGCATTTCGATTCTCCAGATTATCGCGGAATTGATGTTGGATTATTGTATCAAGGCGGTATTTTTGAGTTGACAAGTAGCCGCAGCGTTACGTTAAATTTTCCTGATGCGCCTAAATACAAAACGCGCGACCAGCTTGTTGTTTCGGGCAAATTGGATGGCGAAATGATTCATATCATTGTAAATCACTGGCCTTCGCGCAGTGGTGGCGAAAAACGTAGCCGTCCGCGCCGTGTTTCTGCTGGAAAACTTTGTCGCACGATTGTTGATTCGATTATGACCGTTGACCCTAAAGCTAAGATTATTGTTATGGGCGATTTGAATGACGACCCTAGTAATAAAAGTGTTACTAAAGCATTGAAAGCCAAAGGAAAAAAGAAAAAACTTAAAGAAGGCGATTTGTTCAACACAACTTGGTCATTGCACAAAAAAGGCATCGGCACTTTGGCTTATCGCGATTCGTGGAATTTGTTTGACCAGCTTATTATTTCGCAGCAACTTTTGAACGATGAAGAGGGTTATAAATTCTATAAAACTCAAATTTATAATAAGAAGGAAATTTGTCAGAAAGAAGGGAAATACAAAGGCTATCCACTTCGTACGCATGTTGGTTCTACGTATATGGGTGGTTATAGCGACCATTTTCCATCGTATTTATTTGTTATAAAAGAGATTAAGGAATAGATATAAAACATATACTAATAATTAATAACAAGGTTTGTTTATTAGATAATTTTGTAATTACGTCTGGTGACTTTTTATATTTGGTTTTTGTTTTTTTCAAATCGCTTGCTAAGTAATGGAAAATTAATAATTAATAATTTTGCTTACGCCTGATTTAGTT
>JAOZMU010000661.1 GCA_029934165.1 Bacteroidales bacterium | reverse complement strand
TTTTTTCAAATTTATTATTTTTAACTCTAAATTTATTATTGTCCAAAGTCTAATTCTTAGCGAATTATTTATAATAATTCAAATTCTATGCCCAATTATCAAGAAATAAATTTGTTTATACAATACGCTTTATTGCATAGATAGCCAGAATATCAGCAACAGCTTCCGCGATATTTGAAAGATTCTCGACTCGATTTACAAAATACCGTAGATGCTGTTTTTCGCTCAACGACAAATTATTATTGCCATTAAAAATTCTACGCCGAAGATTATTAGCGATTCTATCTGCCTCTTTTTCGTAAAAATACACAATGTGAATTGAGTCTTTTACATTTTGGACATCGCGAAAAAACGAACGCGCCCCAGTCAACAACGCCTCGGCAGAAGAAATAGACATTTCTGCCAGCTTTATAAAATCGTCATGATAATCTTTCGGAATATTGGGCTGCTCCACATCTAATTGATACAGAGTCTCCTTTGCTGTGTCAGCAACATCGTCAATTTTTTCCATCAGGCGCAATACATCACTACGATATTGAGGCAGCAAAGAACGTGTATATAGCTCATTCTCAACCCATCGGCGAATTGTGTCTGCCCTGCCTTCAAGTTTTGCAACCGTATCAATATTAGCCAAAAAGTTTTTTAAATCGCTCTTCAAATAATTTGCAACCCCCTCTTTATAAATAAGAATAGCCTGTTCGATAGAGTTTAAAAACTCATCAATCTGCCGAATTGTTTTGCTCGTACTTTTAAATAACTGCATAATAATTCAAATTAACAACAAGTAATTACACCATAATTTCAACACATCATTGAATGTATTAACATTAATAACAGCGAATTAATGTCGTGGTTGCTTGTAAAAACATAACAAAATACTAAAAAAGCGACCACAAATGCGACCGCTTGATTTATTAGCAAATATAAAAATAAATGTCAATATCTAGTTTGTTCTCAAAAAACAATTAAAAGTCAAAGCCCCCCTTTCTATAACATATTAACCTGTGATTCAGCAATATACGTCAATAAAAGTATAGATTTCAACAAAAAGCAATAGAATAAGTTAATTTTAAATTAGTACAGTCATATTACCAGTAACAGGATATGTGCATAAACTCAATTCACAATGAAAAGAAATATACTTATATTTTTTTGGGCGGCTCGTGGGCTTTCCGCTTGTAGTTGCCTTGTGCCTTGCGTTTTTGGCAATGTCGGCGCAGGAGCTTCCTTCGGTCGCTCTGCCCCGCCAGCCAAAAATCGCAAGGACACTTCGGCAAGCTACCGCTACAATCCCTGCCGCTTTGTCCACCGCTGTCGGCGTACCTTGATACCTAACTGACAATAACTTGACTAATCAAATCCGTCGAATCCATCAAAACTATCGGAACCTCCAAAATCGAACCAGCTTCCGCCATCATCAGAAATATCGCCACCTAAATCTGAATCCATATCGTTAGAAAAATCGCTGTCAAAGTTGTCTGTTTCAGGAACTTCGCTTTCAAATTCGGATACACTTTCCTCGTAAGGCGTGTTTTCATCAAACAAAGAAGTATCCGAAGTGTCAAGCCCCTCATTGCCAACATCGCCGATAAAATCGCCATTATCCGAGACTAATTCGGTGTCTTGGATATGAATATGATTTGTGTGGCACATCGAAGACCAAAGAAATGAATAAAACAAAAAATCGCTCATGCCATAATAGCCGTGCATAGCGGGCTGTTGCGCTTTTTGGTTGGCTTTGATTTGGTCTGGATTGTTGATTTTTTCCTTAGGAATTACAATTTGAGAATTGTGTTTACTTCTAATGTCATCAATAGGAATGAATTTCTTAATTTCGAGTTCCATTCTGTCTATAAAACTCTCAAATTCAGCCGTTTTAATCCGCATGAAAGTTTCATAATCGTCCTGAGTTTTAAAAATGTCCTTCATCTTTTGACGAACCGTTTCTTTGTTTTGCCCGTTAGCACGAAATTCTGTCAACAAAGCGTTTATTTTCAACTCGATAGGAAATTCGCCAACAGTATGAGTTCTGTTTATACGTATTTCAAACAGGTAATTGAAACTTCCTTCAACATGTTCTAAAACAAGGTGTAATGAGTTGAAATACATCGCATAACTCTCATTTGTGTTTAAGTCGTAAGCATCAATAGCATCTTGCAAGTCGTTTTCTTTGCCTTCGGTGTCCAGATAAAAATCAATATCGTCCTGCGAAAGCCTAATAATATTGTCAATTTTCATGGAGCGAAGCACATTATTTAGCTGCTCAAGAATCGAAATTGCCGAAAATGTTTCACGCTCAAGTTTTTCGGATACTTTTCCGGCGGTCAGATGATACAACAATTTCTTGAAAAACTTTTCCGGCTTTTTTCGCTCAATTTTAGTAATTTGCGAAGGGTCGATGGTTAATAGTCCTTTAAAATACATAGCGTTTGTTTTTATAAAATAATTTTGTTGTGTTTGCTTAGAGGTAAGTACTCATACAAAAGTTCTTACGCTTTTTATTAACATAAGTTGCTAATTCA
>JAOZMU010000660.1 GCA_029934165.1 Bacteroidales bacterium | reverse complement strand
TTTACTAAGACCTATTTTTTATGAAACGTTTAAGCTGTGAATTAACAACTTAGGTAATAAAAAGCGTAAGAACTTTTTAAGAGTATTTACTTAATAAAATACAATAATTATGACCAAAATAAATCACGAAAGTGGGGTTTTGCACGTAACAGGAAAAGCAATTTATATTGATGATATTTCCACTGATAATCAAACACTTCATGGTCTTGTTTATTATAGTCCACACGCTCATGCAAAAATAAAATCTTTCAATTTACAAAAAGCAAAAGCTCTACATGGTGTTGTCAGCATTTTAAATTATGAAGATATTCCCGGTGATAACCAAATGGGACCAATCATACACGATGAGGCAGCTTTAGCCACCGAAAAAGTTTTTTTTGTTGGACAAGCAGTTTTTCTAATCGCAGCAAAAACCGAAGCAATTGCACGAACAGCTCGCAACCTGATTGAGGTTGAGTATGAGGTTCTTACGCCAATTTTAACAATCGAGCAAGCTATCGCAAACAACTCTATGCACCTCCAGCCACGAAAAATGGTGTGTGGCGATGTTGACAAAGCGTTCAAAGAATGTAAACACCTCATTGATGGACGCTTAGAGACAGGCGCACAAGAACATTGGTATCTCGAAACACAAATTGCACTTTGTGTACCAGGCGAAAATCGTGATATGAAAATTTATTGTTCAACACAAAATCCTACTGAAACCCAGGCTATTGTCGCCGAAGTAATGGGAGTTTCTAAGAAAGAAATAGAAGTCGAAACCAGAAGACTTGGCGGAGGCTTTGGCGGCAAAGAAACGCAAGCAAATCATGTTGCTGTTTGGGCTGCAATTTTGTCGTATAACACAAAATGCCCTGTAAAAATACGGTTATTGCGCGACGATGACCAAAAAATGACGGGAAAACGCCATCCTTTTTTAATCAACTACAAAGCAGGATACGATGAGAATGGCAAAATTCAAGCTATGCGTGTCAATTTAAACTCAAACGGCGGAGCAACACTAGATTTGAGTAATGCGATTCTTGAGCGGGCTATGCTTCATGCCGATAATGCGTATTTTGTGCCAAATATGGAAATAAATGCTTGCACATGGAAAACAAATCTTCCGTCTAATACTGCTTATCGAGGTTTTGGCGGACCACAAGGAATGGCTGGTATTGAGATAGTTATAGATAGAATTGCACATAATCTAAAAAAAGACTCGGCAGAAATTCGTAAAATTAATTTTTATAAAACAGACACAAACAATATTACACCTTACGGTCAAATAATTGAGAATAATCGGTTGCAAGCATTGTGGTATAAAATACTAAGTTTGGCAGATTATAAAAACCGTAAAAATACTATTGATGAGTTTAATTCTAAATCGGAGTACGTAAAACGTGGCATAGCACTTACACCTGTAAAATTTGGTATTTCGTTTACAGCAACATTTTTAAACCAAGCTGGTGCATTGGTAAATATTTATACCGATGGCTCTGTTTTGGTCAATCATGGCGGAATAGAAATGGGGCAGGGATTGTACACAAAAATGAGCCAAATTGCATCTATGGAACTGGGTATTAATATCAAGAATATTAAGGTCAATGCAACAAATACGTCCAAAGTTCCAAACTCATCGCCAACAGCGGCTTCGGCAGGGACAGACCTGAACGGAATGGCAGTGAAAAATGCTATCGAAAAACTGAAAGCGCGGATTGCAAAAGTTGTTGCAACCGATTTTAACTCCGATACGACCAAAGAAACCTTAGTAAAAAACCTTACTTTCGAGGCAGATACAATTTTCGATACAATAAATCCTGAGAGGAAAATCTCATTTGCCGAGGCTGTAGCAAAAACACATTTTAACCAAGTTAGCCTGAGTGCTACTGGTTTTTACCGTACACCAGAAATACACTTTGACAGAACGACAGAAACAGGACGACCTTTTTATTATTTTGCTTACAGTATGGCAGTTACTGAGGTTGAATTGGATACACTTACTGGTTACCTGCAACAAACACGCACGGATATTTTGCACGACGTTGGTGAATCGTTAAACCCCAATATTGATATAGGACAAATAGAAGGTGGTTATATTCAAGGACTTGGATGGGTAACAAGCGAAGACTGCAAGTGGGATGTCAAAGGCAATTTGCTAAATCATTCGCCAGATACGTATAAAATTCCGGGTATTAGGGATATTCCTAAAGTGTTTAATATTAGCTTGTTAGATGGAGTGCCGAATATTGGAACAATCCGTAGAAGCAAGGCTGTCGGCGAACCACCATTTATGCTGGCATTATCTGCTTGGATGGCAATTCGTTACGCTGTTTCGGCAGTCCGTAATCATAAAGTTTGCCCTGAATTAGGAGTTCCTGCAACCAACGAAAACATACTTCTTGCAATAAATTTGTTAAATAAGAATAAACCATAAATTATTGATATACACAGGGTTTGTTCATAAAAATTTAGCTATTTTGTAAAATTGCTTGCTACAAAGGCGTTTTGCGGCAGGGATTGTAGCGGTAGCTTGCCGATGTT
>JAOZMU010000659.1 GCA_029934165.1 Bacteroidales bacterium | reverse complement strand
TTATTAACACCCCAGTCTAAGACCTATTTTTTTATGATGCGTCTAAGCTGTGAATCAACAACTTAGGTTAATAAAAAGCGTAAGAACTTTTGTAAGAGTACTTAATACCGACAGTAATGATAATTTGCTATTTAATAAATAGTTTTTCGGTAATTGAGTTTGTCGCACTCTCGACTCTAATAAAATAAATTCCTTGTGATAATTCATTGATAGAAATTTGAGTTTTTTCTTGCTGCGGCTCAATTTTTTTCACTGCACGTCCAGAAGCATCGAAAATAGTTATTGTCTCAATGCGCGTTTTCATGCAGACAAAAATATGCTCGTTTGCCGGATTCGGATACATTTGAAAACCAGCTGCCGTTGCTTCGTCAATCGCTGTTTGCGATGAAACAGTGTAATTAACGACACCACTTTCTGTTGTTGCGCCTTCGTTATCTTCCGCAATGATTTTAAAATACACATCGGCATTCGATGCCTGTCCGGGAATATCAGCCGAATATACCGTTTGGTTAAATGTCATTGCAACTTCGTTTGTGATAGAAGTTGGAGCAGTTCCCCAAAAAAGATTAGCAGACGCAACTTGGTTGTTATCAGTTATTTCTGCCGAAACTCCAACTGGCACATTGGCTGCTGGTTCGTTGGGCAAATAGGTTATCGTGCCAAAAACTGGCGGTGTGTTTGTCGATGCCGATTCTCCAGAAATTACAACGTTATCAATTTTCCAGTATGCGCATTCTCCGCCACCTGTTCCTGTCGAAATATATTGGAAAGCGATATGAACATTATTTCCATTTACGGACGATAAATCAATAGCCGTCGATGTTGTCCAAATTTCAGAATTTTCTGCCGACCATGTTGCCGTGGTTATTGGTGTCCATGTTGCGGTAGATGGCGCAGCTGTTCCGGTATAATCTGTTGAGTACCACGCAGAAATTGTCGGAAATGTTGCATCAGAATATTTTGTCCACGAGTCAAATACAAGAGATTCTAATGTAAAATTATCAAAATTCATTGGTGGGCTTATCAACCAATCGTCAGATGCCTCGTTGCCACCGTATCCGTTGATACTCATGCTTCCATCGCTACAATCCCAGTCTTTATCGCTTGTTACACTGTAAGTTGTCCAGTTTAGAGAAGCACAATTTTCAAATGTTTCTGTTAGCAATCCACCGCCAGCTTGGATAGTAAAAGTTGCTTGTGATATAGCACTATTTCCATCAGGAGTTATTGTTATTGCTTTTATCGTTGTTGTCGAAGAAACCTCGAAAGCCGAAACATAAAGAAAACTTGTTGCATCGGGTGTAGAGCCGTCTGTTGTGTAATAAATTTGACCATCTGTTGCCGTTGTAACCATCGAAACTGTTACTGCTGAGGCAAATATACCACCATCGGGTGAAATTTGTGGCGCGCCAATAACACCAGTACAAGTTCCTGTCCAGATACATTCTACCCATTCTGGGTGGTCGATAAACGGATTTCTGTTGCCTTGAAAATCATAGCCCGCATCGTTTCGGACAGTTTCCTTTTCACTTACAGGGTCTTGGGCATGCCATGCAAGCAAGACATCTAAAAACCAATCCGAATAAACCTGATTGCTCGTTCCGTTAATCATCGCATGACTCCAAGACGCAACACGGTCTTCGTATCGCGTTGCAAAATAAAGCATCGAGCGAGCAATATCGCCTTTATATTCGTCTATCGGCTCGAAAACAATTCCCGAATATCCCGGTGAACTGCAAAACCCACTTTTACTACCGTTTAGTGTTGTTGTGTTTGCAGAACCAACTTCGCCAAACGGATGATTGCTTCGGAGTCCGTTTACTTTTCCATCAGAAGGCACAACATGATGATAATCAGACTTCATCGGAGAACTCGAATCGAAAATTCCTTGCGGAAACAAATGTTCGCGGTTGTAACAATCGCCTTCATTAGAATAGTTTCCGCAGGTGTTTTGGTGATGCGTATAATTGTATGGGTCTGTACCTGTTGGATTTTCGGAATACATATCCCAAACGTAGCCATCATTTGGGTCTGTGTCGCCTTCTTCATAGGCATCGTACAAAGCATTGTAGCCTTGGTTGTTATGCCCACTTTTGATGATATTGTGCAATGCCGTTTTCAGGACATAGCCCTCTAAACCTTCAGCGTTGTCATAGTACCCGTCTGGAATTTGTGCATAGCCCTCTAACCCCTTGGGATTGTCATCGAATTTTGCCGAAATTTGTGCATTTACTGCAAGTAGAAGTACGCCAAATAGTAGTGTTAATAAACCTTTTTTCATAATGTTATTTTTTAGTTATTAATAGATAGTTATTTGTATATTAAAATCATTGGATTTATTTATCAAAATCACAACATGTTGAATATTATAAGATTATTGCAATAATACATTTTTGTTCTAATATTAAGAAAGGCTAAAAACTTAACTTTTCAAAAGTTTAAAATTTTTGAACAGTTCTGATAACTAATGAGATACAGTGGTTGTTCATGAAAATTTGTTTGTTTTGTCAAACTGCTTGCTACAACGGCGTTTT
>JAOZMU010000658.1 GCA_029934165.1 Bacteroidales bacterium | reverse complement strand
TTAAACGTTTCATAAAAAATAGGTCTTAGTAATGGAAAATTAATAATTAATAATTTTGCTTACGCCTGATTTAGTTTTAGTTAGGAATTTTAATGGCTTACTTTATTAAATTTATTTTACTTAGACCTTAATTTAATAACAATTGAAAATCGTATCACATTTACTTTGTTTTTCGTTTCATAAGTTACTGTAAAAAACTAACAAACCTTTCAAATATCCAATAATTTGTGTAAATTATGGTCATAATTAAAATAAATATTTGCTATTCGACTGAAAAGCAGCTTCGTAGCAAATAAATTGACACCACTGTCGGTGTAGCTTGAAACCATGCCAACAGTAATGATAAATTTTTTTATGAAAACAAAACTTATAATACTAATTATTTCCGTTCTTTTTGCATTTGGTTGTGGTAACCTAAGTTACGAAGAAGGAAAATCGGCACCAGATATGCCTGCGAAAGTTTACGCAACGAGTGTAGAAAACGCAACCAGTAGTGCGGATAAATTTACAGAGTCAGAGTTGAAACAGAGTAAAAAAACGCAATCAAACGATGAAACAACGACTGATGATAAAATTGAGCCTAAAATTATTAAAACCGCAGATATTGCGATGGAAATCGAAGAATACGACATTATTAAAGCTCAGATTTATAGTAACTTAAAAAAATGGAATGGATACATCTCAAAGGAGAACGAGACAAACGAGTCTTGGCGTACCTCTAATACTCTGATAATCAAAGTTCCAAAGGAAAATTTCGATACACTTGTAGCGGTCATTGCTTCGGCGGCATCGGAATTAAATTATAAGAATATTTCGTTGCAAGACGTTACAGCAGAGTTTGTTGATATGCAATCGCGCCTGAAAAATAAGAAAGAAACAGAAGAGCAGTACAGAACCATTTTGAAGCAAGCAAAAACCATCGAAGAGATTTTACGTGTAAATGAGTATATCAGGCAATTGCGCGAGGAGATTGAAGCAACAGAAGGACGCTTGAAATATCTGACTAACAGAGTAAGTTTCAGCACCATAAACCTTGAATTTTATAAAGTTTACGAAACAGAATATAGAGGTTTTGGCGGAAAAGTTGCAGATGGTTTAGAGAATGGCTGGAAGGGAGTTCTATTTTTTATTGTTGGACTGGCAAATATCTGGCCAACGATTCTTGTTTTTATCGCTATTTTCTTTGGCTTACGTTTTATATATAGGCGTAGAAAAAGACGACGCAAAACTTCTTAGGTGTAAGTTGCATTTTCTCCGAAAAGTTGAACAGAAAAAAATTGACAAATGAAAAAGAAAGCAAAAAGAAAGCAAAATCTGCAAATTGATGGTTTTAAAATCAGCAATTTTCAAAACATTCAAAACCTTGATATTGAAGGACTAAGTAATATTAATCTCATCATCGGAAAAAACGATACCGGAAAAACAGGGATTTTAAAATTGCTTTATGGCGTTTGCCGTTCTTGGGAGGTTTTTCGGAAGAAACAAACCTACGATAAAAGTCCATTCAAAAAAATCTTGGGCGAAAAACTTTTTAATACCTTTCAACCACGCAAAGTAGGTCTGGGTGAGCTTGTTACGAAAAGTAGTCAAGAAAAATTCCAAGCCGAGATTTCGTTTTCGCCTGTCGAGAAAAAATCGCAAAAGATAAACTTTTCTTTTGGCGATTCGACAAATAAAACCATTGTCGATTGTAACGCAGACAACGAAATTGTGATGCCGCCCGCCGATTTTCATTCCGTGTTTATTCCAGCAAAAGAAGTGTTAACAGCTTTTCGCACAATAGAATACACGCGACAACAATTTCTTACTGGTTTCGACGACACATACCTCGATTTGATAAAAGATTTGAACGTTGATGTTCGCGAAGAAAAAATGGCGAAAAATTTTCGTCAAATTAACAAATCACTCGAAAATCTTTTCGATGGAACAATCGAACAAACCGACAGCCCCGAAAGATTTGTTTTCAAAAAAGGAAACAAGCAATTCGATATGACAATGACAGCCGAAGGCATTAAGCGTCTGGGCATTATATCAACGCTTATTCGTAATTGGCAATTGCACGAGGGCGGCATTTTGTTTCTCGACGAGCCAGATGCAAACCTTCATCCAGAGGCTATTTATAAATTAATGCACGCTTTTATCGACATTGCAAAAACTGGCGTTCAGATTTTTATTTCGACACATTCTTACTTTGTAATCAAGGCGTTAGAGATTCTCTCGCGGCGATACAAATACCCTGTAAATTGCATTTCTATGCGCACCGAGGACAACAAATTACACATCGACCAAGCCGATTTGCAAAACGGAATGCCAGAAAATCCGATTATTGACGTAGCCTTGCAACTTTATGACGACGAAATAGATTTGTAAGGTTTATTGCCAAAAAAATTGTTACTGCTTGAAAATAAGAGTTTTATACAATCTGAAATAAAATTTTTGCAAGAACTTATTTTATACAGGGGTTGTTCATGAAAATTTATCTGTTTTGTCGAACTGCTTGCTACAAAGGCGTTTTGCGGCAGGGATTGTAGCGGTA
>JAOZMU010000657.1 GCA_029934165.1 Bacteroidales bacterium | reverse complement strand
AAGTTGGCTGATAGAACTTTTATTATTAGTATTTTCCACTAACTAAAGTTAGTGGGTTTTAGCAATAAATAGCCCGAAGGCTCGCAGCTGCGGTAAACATAATAATAAAAAATAAGGTTTTTTAAAGTGTAAAGTTTATCAGAAACATGCCAAAATTCCAGATATTTTCGAAAAAGCTCAACCTGCATAATAAACCCAAAATGGAATTTTCATTTAAGCTTTAAGGCATTGACACATACGACTTTACAGGAACATATCGTTTTTTGAGTTCTTTGCAATGTGCTAAATATCAGGATATAATGGCGAAGTCAGAAACTTGAGTTACTAATATTGTCATATCTTATGTTTTTGAAATTTTGTCAAAGTTAAACAATTTATTAATGTATTGTATATTCGGTTGTTATAGTTGCACAGAACAAAAACATTTGTTTTCAAATATACAAATATTAATCTCAATATAAAAAAGTGCAGGGTACTATTGCCTCTTATTGAATATAAAAACTCTTTCCATTTTTATTAACGTAAGTTATTAATTCACACTAAAATGTGTCATAAAAATAGCTCTTCAACCTTAAAAATTAGGGTGGAGTGGGAGAGAGGCGTTTTTGTTTTAATACTTTTTTTAGAACAAAGATAAAATTAACCGATACCATTATTTGCTGTTTGTTGCAGATTTACAATAAAATCGTAAATCCTTGTCTCAATATTAAAAGGTGCATAGCACTTAATAAATAGCACTATGTATTTATTTTTGAGAAGTTTGTTTATTGATGGACTCAATCCATTTGAATTTATTGTTGACGAAAAATATTTCAAAACCTCCGTTGTTAAGTTTGATTTTCAGTCCATTAGTAATAAGTCCTAAACATGAAAAACTATTGACTTTAACAATCGTTTCTAAATCGAGATTTTTTGAAACCTCGGAATTACTATTGAAATACAGCCTTTTATGAGTTAAAAACAATTGCCCGTCAACGAATTTCATTCCAGCTATCTGACTTGCATTTTCCTTTAGGAGTATTTTTTCTTCGATTTTTTTTGTTACAACTTTCATTTTTTTTGTTTTATTATATGTTACTGGTTTTCAAACACTTTGCCATCGACAACAGTTTTTTCGACAACACCTTTTATTGTCATGCCTGCAAATGGAGAATATTTGGCTTTTGTCTCAAATTTTTCCGGAACGATTTTCCATTCTTTATTCATATCAACAACCACAAAATCAGCCATATACTGCGTTTCTATCTTGCCGCGTTTACCTAAACCAAAAATTCTTACAGCATTTGCAGAAGTAATTTCGATTAGTTTTTTTATGTCCATTCGTCTATGTGCCACCTCGTTGAGCAACAGTGGTAAAGATGTTTCCAATCCAGGAAAACCAGAAGGTGCTTGACGGTATTTCGCATTTTTTTCGCCGAGCGAATGTGGAGCATGGTCTGTGCCAATACAATCGACAATATCATCGGCAATTGCCAGACGTATAGCATCGTTGTCTTGTCTGGTGCGGATTGGCGGATTCACTTTTCCGTAATTTCCCACTTTTCCCATTATGCTTTCTTCGAGCAAAAAATGATGCGGCGAAACCTCACAATATATTGGTGCATAGCGTTTAAAATCGCGAATAAGCTCAATCTCTTCCGCAGTCGAAGTATGAACAATCATAGTTTTGCACCCGACATCATTTGCCAAACGCAAAATTTGTTGCGTGCCTTCAATCGCGCAACTTCGGTTTCTTATTTTATTGTGATTTGTTGCAACTTGCTCAAGTGGTTTTTTTGCCCATTCGTCAAGACAGCATTGCTTTTCGGAGTGGACGGCAATCATTTGGTCGTACTTGAGTGCCAGCCGAAAAAAATCTCTAATTTGGCTATCAGCCCGAACAACTTCGTTTGAACTTGAGCCAGCCAGAAATAGTTTTATTCCGGCTACATCTTCTGGTTTTTGGGCAAAAATTTCCTCGACATCACGGATATTACTCGTGGTTGCGGCAACATAGAACTTCTTGTTAATTAATGATTTATCAGCAAATTGTCGTTTCAGATTAAGGTTTGCCAAGTTTGTGATTGCTGGCAGATTATTTGGCATATCAAAAACAAATGTTGTTCCGCCTGCAAGAGCTGCATTGCTGCCCGTTGTCCAGTCTTCTTTATAGGCTTGCTCAAGGTCGCGTAAATGTACATGCGTATCTACAATGCCAGGGATAATAATCTTGTTATTAACATCAATAATATTATCGGCTTGTTTGGTGTCGTTTCCTATGTAGGTAATTACTTTGTTTTCTACAAGTAAATTTTTATTCGACCCATCAATTATTCCGTTTGTAAATAATGTTTTCATACTAAAATAAAGTTAAATAATTTACTTTTCAGTAAAGTGTTTCAGGATTTTTGCTGTATAAATCGTTAAAATATTCGTATTGTCTGAAAGTATGTTTCGGAAATTGTTTTTCTTTATTTTATTGAAGTCTGTTATTTTTATTTATCTAATTAGACTTTGGACAAAAAAATATAAATTAATTAATTATGAAACAATAAAAC
>JAOZMU010000656.1 GCA_029934165.1 Bacteroidales bacterium | reverse complement strand
TTAGTTTTAGTTAGGAATTTTAATGGATTACTTTATTAAATTCATTTTACTTAATAAGGTCTAAGACCTATTTTTTATGAAACGTATTAGCTGGTTGTTAGCAACTTATGTTAATAAAAAGCGGAAGAATTTTTGTAATAATACTTATTATACTCAACCGCCGTAGAATCGCGTATGTTGATTTGATGTAATACACATAAAATCAAAGAAATAGAACTAAAAACAAATGTAAAACACCATACCAGTTCGGTATAAAACCCAATATAATGGAAAATATAACTTTCAACGACAATTTTCTTACTTCAATACCTCCGCTTTTCAACTCATCTCTAACCAACGAACCACATGAAACTTGTTGTGTTTGCGAGCAGAACTTATTGGAAAACAACACTTTGTATTCCGTAGAAAAAGCAATCGGAATAGACCAAAATACGCAAAAACAAACAACGGTTTTCGATTATGCAATTTGTTTCAAATGCTCCGATGTACTACGCTCATCGTTATCAAAAAGTTCGCAAGAAAAGTTCATGAATTTTTTTTCTGACAAAGGAGTTTCTTTCGAGAAAAGAGCCATGGATATGTTAAATAACAGCGAGTTACGCCCCGAAGAGTGGATTGACAAGTGCATGATAACCAACAAAAATGTAACAGAACTAGATTCGTATCAACTGTATGGATTTTTTCAGGGTAACAAAATGGTTTTCAATGGTTTTCCGTTTATGCTCAGCGAAACAGTACTCGAAGAATTATCCGAAGGGTTGTCAGAAGAAACCAAAGGGTTTTTCGATGATTTTGTTGAACTTTATCTTCCAGTCGATTTTCATGGTGCATTGATAAAACGCAAACTCATATTTATCTAAAAATTTGCCAGCAATTCGTATAAGTAAAATGAATTTAATAAAGTAAGCCATTAAAATTCCTAACTAAAACTAAATCAGGCGTAAGCAAAATTATTAATTATTAATTTTCCATTACTAAAATAATTCCTCGCGAATAAAACTAGGACTTTTTCTATGATTTCATTTTTAGTACAGAGTTTGTTCTTAAAATTCAATTCGCATTAAAAGAAAACGTTAAACGTATCTTCGGACAGAAAGTACATCTTGTTGATAACTTGCTACTTCGTAACGAAATTAAATTATAAAATTTTTATAAACAAACCCTAATTTGGCGTAAACAATTTTTTAGTCGTTCTGTCTATAAAATACGGAGTAGATTTACTTATCTTTCTGTCGCAAGCGTGCTAAAGCAGTTCTTATCCGTTTAATTCCTTTTTTTAGATCACGGTTGGACGCTGCAAACGAGAGTCTTATGCAATTGTCGTTGCCAAAAGCACTACCTGGTACTATTGCAACGTGCGCTATCTCAAGAAGATATAAGCTCATGTCGTTAGAGTTGTTGATGGTGTATTTTCCGTCTGTTTTGCCATAATATGTACTGACATCTGGAAAAATGTAAAATGCTCCGTTGGGGATGTTTGTTTTCACGCCCAGAATTGCTCGTAAACCTTCGACAACAATATCGCGACGTGAGTGAAATGCTGCATTCATACCAAGTGTATAAGTATCTTCTCCCGTAAGTGCCGCAAAGGCAGCCTTTTGAGAAATCGAACAAGCATTGGAAGTATATTGCCCTTGTAGTTTGCGGCAAGAGTCTGCTATCCACTGAGGCGCAACAAGATAGCCAATTCTCCAACCGGTCATCGCATAACCTTTTGACATTCCGTTTATTATTATTGTATGGTCTTTAATAAAATCAAACTGCGCAATGCTTTCGTGTTTTCCGACAAAATTTATACGCTCGTAAATCTCGTCCGAAATAACAAATATTTCGTGTTTTGCCAAAACCCTTGCAATAGCTTCCAGTTCATCGCGCGTATAAACGCTACCAGCCGGATTTGATGGCGAGCTAAATAAAAATGCTCTGGTTGAAGGTGTTATCGCTTTTTCGATTTGTTCTGGTGTCACCTTAAAATCGTTTTCTATTGTCGTGTCGATGAAGACATTTTCGCCGTGTGCCAAATTATCAATTTGCGCATAACTAACCCAATATGGTGCTGGAACAAGTATTTGGTCGCCTTCGTTGATGATGCTCAAAAGTGTATTTGCTAGCGCTTGTTTTGCACCATTGGACACAACGACTTGACTTGGTGAGTAATTCAGATTGTTCTCGCTTTTCAGTTTCAAGCAGATAGCTTCGCGTAATTCCTCGAAACCAGCAATGGGAGTATAAAAAGTATAATTCTCATCTATTGCAGCTTTTGCAGCTTTTTTAATGTGATGTGGTGTTTCAAAATCTGGCTGCCCGATGCTCAAGTTTATGACATCTACACCTTTCATTTTCAATTCGTTTGCTTTGTTTGCCATCTCTAGTGTTTGCGACTGAGAGATGCGACCAATTCGATTTGATGCTAGTCCTTTCATGGTAAAGAATTTTTGATTTTGATACTCCAATGGTGGAGAAATTCGTTTTTTTTGTATTGCCTTAAATCTGCAAGTCTTTTTATAAGTAATTGAATTTCAATGATTAAAATCTAT
>JAOZMU010000655.1 GCA_029934165.1 Bacteroidales bacterium | reverse complement strand
ATCAGCAAATTACAGACATGCAAATAAGTAAAAACTTTTGTATGAGTGCTTAAATTACGAATTTGCTTACGCCTGATAATATTCATCTTACAAAATTTATTGGACTAAGTTATTTTTTTCATTTTACTAAGTACTATTAGTTTAAATAATTTAAAACAAGTTTATTATGAAAATTGGACAATCATCAAGTCCTGCGTTGAGCGAAAAAAGGCTGCAAAAAATCCTTAATACAACCGCTCAAACATCGGACGAAACAATGACAGTACAAGGCGCAGTCAACAAGACTTCTCTTTTGTTGGCACTTCTAATAGCCTCAGGTGCAGTGGTTTGGAAGGTAGTAACACCAGAGAATATGTTTGCATGGATAATTGGAGGTGTTGTCGGCGGATTGATTCTGGCGATTGCAACCATCGTAAAACCGCAATGGTCGCCATACACCGCGCCTTTGTACGCTCTTGTAGAGGGAGTTGCCCTTGGCGCAATCAGCGTAGCCTATTCGTATTTGTACGATGGCATTGTCGTTCAGGCGATTGGGCTTACATTGGGCGTTTTGTTTACAATGCTTTTCGCGTATAAAAGTGGCGTTATCAAAGCAACCGCAAAGTTCAAAAAAGGAGTAATTGCTGCAACTGGCGGAATAGCACTTTTTTATATTATCAATATGATTTTCGGATTTTTTGGTGGCGGAATTTCACTGGGTAATATGGGCATTTTCGGTATCGGAATCAGTTTGTTTATCGTAGTTATTGCTGCCTTAAACCTTGTTCTCGATTTTGATTTTATAGAAAAAAGTGCAGCTTACGGTGCGCCAAAATATATGGAATGGTATGGTGCTTTTGGGCTGATGCTCACGCTGGTATGGTTATATTTGGAAATCCTACGTTTACTATCGCTTCTCACAGGAAGAGATTAATGCTATCGGAATAATGTGAAAATACGCAAGCTGTGATTTCGCAGTTTGCGTATTTTTTTGCCTCAATTTAATAATCTCATTTAGATTATTTATAGTCGTTATACGACGACATTTCTGCAAGTGATTTACGCAGTTTTTTTGGTGCTTTTTCACTTGCCGCATAGCCAACCGTTATTATCAGCTCAATACGTTTTTTCTTTGGGATACTCAGCGTTTTACGCACCATTTTTTCATCGAACCAGCCCAATATGCACGTCCCCAAACCCTCTTCGGTAGCTTGCAGGCAAAAATGTGCAGTCGCAATCCCAATATCCATCAAGGCATACTGCTTGTTTTTCAGGGCATTACCAATCCGTGCTGAAAAATTTGAGCCTTCATTTACAATAACCACGTGAACACCAGCTTGATTTGCAAATTTATTCATCGACAAAACTGTACTTTTGGCAGCTTTTGCTAGTATTTCTCTTTTTTCGAGGTCGTCAACAACTATGAAGTGCCAAGGTTGTGAGTTACAAGCAGATGGAGCTAATCGTGCAGCCTCAAGACATCGCTCTATTTTCTCTTTTTCGATGGGCATATTTGTGTACGCCCGAACGCTTGTGCGTTTATTAACTAATTCTAAGAAGTTTAACATAGTTAGAATTTGATTAGTAAAATGAATTTAATAAAGTAAGCCATTAAAATTCCTAACTAAAACTAAATCAGGCGTAAGCAAAATTATTAATTATTAATTTTCCATTACTTAGTTTTTTTCTATCAATAATAACAGAATCATCTGGCATCGGTATTCTTTTTTCGGAATGTCAGCTTTTATTACGATATTTGAAGTTCTAAATAAAAATTTAATTAGTTCTAAATAACTTAAAGATATGTACTTAACAGTTTTATTATTAGCTATTACATTCATCGGTATAGCATTCATTGGAATGGCAACTCAAATTTTATTAAAAAAGTTAATTTTGAAAAAAAAGGGGGCATTTCCTCAAACAAAAGTTGGGCATAATACGGTGATGAAAAAAAAAGGAATTCACTGTATAAACGTGCAACAAAAGCTTATAGATAAGCAGATTAAATGCGAGCAAGAAAAGAATAAATCTGTATGCGAAGGCTGTATAGGAGTATAGATTTTGATGATTATAAACTGAAGTTTTTGCTTTCATGTGTGCATCATTTACAGGTAGTTAATACAAATGTGCTGATAAACAGCGATTTAAGATTTAGCAAAAATACTTAATCTGCTTATTTTTAAAACGTTATGTGAGTAATTACAAAAAATATGTTTACTGCGATTTATTGAAAAAGAACTGACAAAGTCGTTTTTTGTTGACTTTATCAGAATTACCAAAATCATATAGTGTTTAAGGAATTAAAATTCATGGCTTCTGGTGGTAATCCAGAGTATGTTTTTGAAGATAGCATAAAAAAACGAAAAAGAATTGATGATTTAATTTACTTTTTTAATGACAATCCTGAATATAGCCTTGATGATTTAGACGGAATACTTCAAAATGATATTGAAATAACTTTTTCATTTCCTATTAATTACAACTATGATAAAATAATTGCCAAAATTTTAGACGATTATCAATATAAATCAGAAAATGTGATTAATCACCTTAAAACAA
>JAOZMU010000654.1 GCA_029934165.1 Bacteroidales bacterium | reverse complement strand
GCTTTTTTTGTGAAAAAGTGTCAAGTTTTTTTTTGCTATATGAAACATGCCTAAAATTCCTAACTAAAACTAAATAAGGCGTAAGCAAAATTATTAATTTTCCATTACTTAGTAAAGTGTAAAAAATAAAGTTTGGTTTCTTTTTATAGCCAAACCACTAACTTTAGTTAGTGGAAAATACGAATTATGCAACTTTTTTAACACTTTTTGCGACTGCAACAGCTTGACATTCAAGGGGCTACTGAAGTTAGAAACTTGTGTCATTGATTATAAGCATATAACAAATCCCTTATTAAGTCTAATATAGAAATAAAACAGTAGAGTTTATTTCTAAAAATACAGACTGAACATATTTACTAAAATAAAAATAGCTTAAATCAATGTTATTAGTTGATTATCAAATTATTATCAGATTAGCAGTATGTCGATACAGACCGTGAAATATTTGCTAAAATAGCATCTTTTTTAAAAGAAAAACAGTCAGAAATTCAATGATTTGCATTACTAAAACTATCATTATCGCAAATGATGTGCGTTTTTCGCGAGGAGTATTTAGCATTATCGGCAATCCCACCCAAAGAAGATAAATGAAATAAAAAGAAAAAATGGAGAAAATGTAAAACAGTGGATGAATATTTACAATAATTGACGAAACATAACTAGCTGTTGTAGAATAAATTACCAATTGGGTTATTGCATTTTTGTTTCCGAGAGATAAAAAACTTGCCGATATTTTCTCTATAAAAAATACCGAGGCATAAATATTGAAATACGGAATTAAGAATGCCATTAATCCGTATTTTCCGACAACCTCAAGCGAAGCATCTTTCAAGTAAAACTGAGTTCCAATCAAAGTCGAAACAACTCCAAGTACGATAAGTGGCATAGCGTAATCAGTTATAGCTCTCTGATTTTCAGGTTCTTTGCTTTTTATAACCAACCAAGCTTCTGCGGGTTTCAGTATTAGGAATTTTGCTTTTTCAAATACATACGTAAAATTCATACTTTTGAGTTTATGAAAGAAATTATTGTTGCAAAAGTAATAAAATATTAAATCTAATTTCAGCTCTCTTTAAATCAAGAACCATAAATTTACTTACGAAGCAGTTTATTCTTTATAAATTTGTATCTTTGTAATAAGTCTGGTAAAGAGAGTATTAAAAAGAACAACAATGTAATATTAGTAATTTTAGCACATGAAATCATTATATCTACTCAGAGAAAACTTGCGAATTTCCTTTCAATCCATTCGGTCTAATATACTTAGAACAACACTCACCATATTAATTATTGCCATCGGGATTCTTGCTTTGGTTGGAACACTGACAGCTATTGATGCAATCAAAGCGTCCATCAGTAGTGAGTTTACGAGAATGGGTGCAAATACTTTCACTATCCAAAGTCGCGGAATTAGAGTTCGTATTGGCGGAAAACGCATTCGTACAAAAAACCATTCACATATAACCTACCAGCAGGCAAAGCGTTTCAAAGAAGAGTTTGAGTTTCCGGCACGTGTATCTATTTCTGTTTTTGCTAGTTACAACTCTACGGTAAAATACGAGTCTATTAAAACAAATCCCAATATTCGCATCGAAGGAGTCGATGAAAACTACATACATACAGCTGGCTACGATATTGCCAGAGGGCGCAACATGACAGTTACAGAAGTTCATGGGTCAAGTAACGTAGTACTGATTGGCAGCAAACTGGCAAAAACTTTGTTTGGCGACAAGAAAAACCATATTAATGAGGTAGTTGCAATCGGAAATGGGAAGTATAAAGTTGTAGGTATTCTTGTCGAAAAAGGCTCTAGTATGGGCGGACGTGCAGACGACATTTGTCTTTTGCCTTTGACAAATGTACGGCAATATTTTGCCCGTCCACAGATGAGTTACAAGTTGAATGTGCAACCAAATGACCCCAAAATGCTAAGTATTTGCATTAGCGAAGCAGAAGGGATATTTCGCGTTATCCGAAAACTGCACATTTCGGACGAAACAGATTTCAACCTGAACAAAAGCGATAATCTTGCATCTATGATGATAGAAAACATACAATATGTTACGGTAGCCGCTACTGTAGTTGCTATTATCACGCTTTTTGGAGCAGCTATTGGCTTGATGAACATAATGTTAGTATCTGTCTCGGAGCGTACACGCGAAATTGGTACACGTAAAGCAATAGGTGCAACCTCAAAAATTATTAAACAGCAATTTTTATTTGAGTCTATTATTATTGGTCAACTTGGTGGAATTATCGGAATAATTTTTGGAATAATAGTAGGAAATTTAGTTTCAGTTTCTATTGGAAGTCAATTTATTATACCATGGGTTTGGATTCTCGGTGGCGTAGTTTTGTGCTTAATAGTAAGCCTGTTATCTGGTTTGCTACCAGCTATAAAAGCATCAAAACTTGACCCAATTATTGCACTCAGATATGAATAAAAAAAGCACAAAAAACCATAGATGAAATTTAATCTAATAGTATTTAGGCTACCCGTCTAAAGTTGGACAAATTTTGTATATTTGAGTAAACCCAATAA